>DASYSV010000626.1:0-4559 GCA_036010185.1 Puia sp. | reverse complement strand
GCGATGACCACCAACTTCATAAAATCCTTCGACAATAAAAAAACGATGTGCGGCACACCCGCGCCAAGCACCTTGCGTACGCTGATCTCGCGGAGCCGGCTTTCCGCGGTATATGTTACAAGGCCAAATAACCCCAGACACGAAATCAATAT
Source organism: Puia sp. (assembly GCA_036010185.1). Classification (GTDB taxonomy): domain Bacteria; phylum Bacteroidota; class Bacteroidia; order Chitinophagales; family Chitinophagaceae; genus Puia. Next base: position 4,407 of record DASYSV010000626.1, on the reverse strand, counting down.
TGCCAGCACTGCAAAACAATTGAACAATTGCCCGACATGCCGGTCGGTTTTATACAGGTCATTGAATTCGCTGTCTAAAAAATCATAACTGAAGTCGTAACCGGCATTGTACCGGCTCCATATCCTTTCTACGGCGGCCAGCGCCCCCGAGGCATTCCTGCCGGTGGTCCGGACATACATCTTCCCCCGCCAGTCCTTGCTGTAATGGATCACCAGCGGGTGTATCACGGTGCGCATATTCTGAAAATGGAAATCCTTTACTACGCCCGCGATCACGCCTTTGACGCCATGCAGCGTAAACCGTCGGCCTACGACAGGTTCAGGGATGCCCGCGGCTTTGACCGCGGTTTCATTCAGGATAAAACGCATGCTGTCCGACGGTGTGCCGGCAAACCCCGTCCCTTCGATAAGGGATATTCCCATCACCTTCGTAAAATTATTCTCCACCGGCATCTGGCCGATGGTAAAGGCCTGCTGGTCCGCCCGCTTCCCATCCCAGCTGGCATCGGAGGTACCCGTATGGTTGTTGATGATATCCACTCCCGATTCCGTAACGCCTAAAATGCCCGGCTGAGCCTCCAATTCAGCCTTCACCGCGCCATAATGCTTATCGATATTGCGCATCCAGAAGCTGAAGACATTCTCCTTGTTATAACCCAGGTTCATCCGGCGAATGTAGTTCAGCTGCCGGCCGATGATGAAAGTGCCCGTGATCAGCAGGATCGAAAACCCAAACTGCACCACGACCAACACTTTTCGAAAACCACCCCTGGTTCCGATACCGCTGAGCTTTCCCTTCATGGCCGCCAGCGGCCGTAAAGAAGACAGCGTAATAGCCGGATAAATGCCGGCTAGCAATAGCGTCGCCCCCAATGCAAGACCATAAACAGACAGCACTTCCGGCGACCAGGGCCGGAATACCATGTTCTTGTCCGTTAAATGGTTGTACAGGGGCATTAACAGGTAGATAATGCCGGTAGCCAATACCAGCGAGATCAGGAACAGGACCACCGATTCACTCACCAGCTGCATAAAAAGGCCTGCCCTGCCGGCGCCCACTATCTTGCGCAAGCTGATTTCCTTGCTCCGCCGGATGGCCCTGGCCGTCACCAGGTTGACATAATTGATGCACGCAATGACGAGCACGATCATTGCGGCCAACAGAAATATCCGCACGATCAGCATACCCTGCTCTCTGCCGTCCGAAGTATACAAGTGTGTTTGGGTCATCGGGTTCAGCCGATATGTGAGATGCCTGGTAAAATTGTCCCGCTCGTTGCTGCGATGTATCGCTGTCAACTTTTCGGCCACGACACCGGGATTGGCGCCTCCACGCAATTGCAGATAGGTATCGTAATTATATTGTCCCCAGGCGCTGTTCAGGCTTTTCCAGTAATGCGTGGTATCGAATTCTTTGGCCAGCTGCCCGAAATTGAACGCGATATTGAACTGAATGGAGGAATTCTCCGGGATATCCTTCATGACGCCCGTGACGTGATAGATCTTCCTGTCGTCTCCCTCCATCACTTTACCCATAGGGTCCATATCACCGAAAAAACGTCTGGCCGTCGTTTCAGAAAGGATGACGGAATAGGCATCCGCGAAAGGGCGTCGCGCATCGCCTTTCACCAGCGGAAAGGTGAACATGCTGAAGAAAGCGGGGTCGACGAACTTATTATGCCATTCCGTGATCTTCTTTCCCCCGAATTCGAAGAACGATACGCCCCAATTATCCATCATCCGGCAGGCATCGGCCACTTCCGGCACCTCATTTTTTGCAAATACGGCGATGGGTGCAGACGTATAGTCCCAAACATTGGCCGTCCCCGCGTTGTCGACGCTGGGCAGCAGCCGGTAAAGTTGTTTTGCATGGATGTTGAATCTATCGTAACTCAACTCGTCCCGCGCCCAGAGCAGCAACAATATGCTGGCGGCCAAGCTCACCGACAGTCCCCCGATATTGATCACCGAATAGATCCCGTTTTTGCGGAGGCTGCGCAAGGCGGTTTTGAGATAATTTTTGAGCATGGGGATGGCTTATTCTATGAATACTGCCGGAAACTCAAAAAGGTTACAAAAACCGCGCGTCAATGAAAGATATAGATCTCCACGCGCCGGTTCAGGAACTTCGTCGGGTATTTGCGAGATATCCCCCGGCCCTCCGTCTCTATGAGCTCCGGGTCAATGCCGAATTTCGACGCAAGCAGACCGGCGACCTCCTTTGCTCTTTTTTGTGAAAGATCGAGGTTATAAGCATCGGAACCGGCGTCATCCGTATAACCAACAACCTGTATCCTCCTAATACCCGGCCTGGTCAGCAGGCGCCGGTATTGCTCCAGGGTATCCGGATTTTCGACAAGGTATTTATCGAAATCGAACTGGATATTGTGGACTATGATCGTGTCGGTCTGCGCTGGTGGGTTGGCTACTTTCGGCGTGTCGGTACCCAATTGCGGATGGGTCACCTTCAGCGTATCGACCTCCGACCCGGACCCCGGTTGGTCCTTTGCAGGGTTATCCGGCAAGGTATCGGCCCTGGTGGGGACCAGATCACCGGAAAGCTTTCTGGAATGCCGCTCAGTGACGCTATACAACCAGTCTTTTAATTTCTTAGAACCGGCACAGGAGCCTCCCTTTACGCGCACCAGCGAGAGATCGTCTACCAGGACATCCAGCGTCGGGGTGGTGGGATTCCGCAGATCCATGAGGTCGACATTTTGCGCCCGCTCAAAATTGCCGACGATCAGAATGGTGGCATTGGCCGTTGCCACAAATTCTTTCTTTATCTCGAACCAGCCATTCTCCAGATCCCGGGCCGATGCATTGTTGAGGGAAAGATAGGTTGGGGGTTGCAGGATGGAGTCGCCATCCACGAATATGAACCGGGTCGTAAACCACAGACCAATGTCACGCAGGTTAGGGCACCGCTTACCCAGGTCGGTCCGGTTGACCGGACTTGCAATTTTCATACTTACCGAATATCGCTCACCGGCCAGCAACGGACACAAAAGCATGGTTTCCCAATACTGCCGGTTGACGGTTTCCCGGCTGGCCGCGACGATTTGTAAGTGCCGGCTCCCGGTGGCGCTGGGATACCGCGGAAAGTACCCCGTCGTGAATTTCCGGCTCAGATAGAACCATGCCGAAGGACTGCAAGGCTGACCGAATTCTGCGCAAATATTGACGTCTTCGAAGGAGGGGTTGGGCACAAGATTCTGACCCTGAACCCTTTGGTATACCATGAGCAGGAAAAGGAGCGGATAGGCTACTGGTCGAATAAGGGATGGGCACATTTGAGCGAATAGAGATGTTGGACCCAATTTATGAAATTTTAACCCTTTTCACCATACGCTCCTAAAAAGAAAAAGAGCTACCAATCGTAGCTCTTCCCGGGATTTACACCTAAAGTACCGAGATCGGGAGTTGAACCCGAGACCTCCGGGTTATGAATCCGACGCTCTAACCATCTGAGCTATCTCGGCAAAATATCAGCGGGCCTGGCGAAGCGCGAAAATGCACGCACCGACCCCAAACGGGTGGCAAAAATAGATAAAATCCCCGAAAAAATGCAAGCTACGCGTTACTATTTGATCCGCAGGTACTTCTCGATGATCACGCGGTCGATGTTCTCGCTCTCCACCTTTTCCAGGCCTTTCTGAACAAGGGTATCCCCATCGATGGAGACCGTAAAGGTAAAAGGTTTCCCTTCCCAGTTCTTGTCTACATAATAATCCAGGTGCTCGGTATACTGATCGCCATTCAGCGTATAGCTTCCGCCGCCGGCATCGAATTGATTGGAAGAGTCCTTCGGCTCATTCAACCTGTGTTTCAGAAAGGCAAAATGGGTGTCATTGATGATCTTGATCATGCTCTGATCCCTGGTATAGTCGGTGACCGAAGACACGCCTTTCGTGATGGTCGTGCCGGACAACAGTCGCCATGTGCCATTGATCCGGAGGGAGGAAGAGGCGCCGCTATTGGGGGTCGAGGGTTGATTGCCGCTACAGGCCGCCAGCAAGACGACGAACAACAAGGGGGTTGGTTTGTTTCTCATATTTTAAAAATACGTAGTTTCGATCATGCTTCTGCAAGATTTTATCGAAGGAGCCGTCCCCGTCAAAACCTTCCAAAAAGGGGATCTGATCTATCGGCAGGATGCCCATGCCCGTTATTTTTATGAGGTAAAGGACGGCGAAATAGCCATCGTGAACAGTAATAGCGAAGGAAAAGAATTCATTCAGGGTCTTTACAAAGCCGGACATTGCTTCGGTGTCGCGGCGCTGATCGACGACGTCCCTTATATCTCTGCCGCCATTGCTCAAACCCCCTGCGAGATCTCTATCATCACCCGGGACCATTTCTTCCGATTGCTGAAGGGGAATTATGACTTTCACCTCCGGATCACCC
>DASYSV010000270.1:0-8716 GCA_036010185.1 Puia sp. | reverse complement strand
CTACTGGAAGATAAAAAACTGGTAGAGTTACACCACGAAAAAGCTGATGCCAGCTTTGCGGTCGGTGATTTATACCTGGGAAAGGTCAAAAAGCTGATCCCCGGTCTGAATGCCGCATTTGTAGACGTAGGTTTCGAAAAGGACGCTTTTTTGCATTATACCGATCTTAGCCCATATGCCCGCAGCCTGTTGAAATTCACGGGTCAGGCGATGAATGATTCGAGTACGGGCGGGTTCGATTTCGGCAGTTTCCAGGTGGAGCCCGAGATCATCAAGACAGGGAAGATCAATGAGGTGCTCAACGGCAAGCCTCATATTCTCGTACAGATATTGAAGGAGCCGATTGCCGCGAAAGGCCCCAGGCTCAGCTGCGAAATCTCCCTGCCGGGGAGATTCGTCGTCATCACTCCATTTAATGATATCGTCGCGGTCTCCAGAAAGATCCATTCCTCCGACGAACGCAAACGTCTTCAAAAGATAGTGGAAGCCATCAAACCGAAGAATTTCGGGGTGATCGTACGTACCGCGGCGGAGGGCAAGAATACGGCCGAGCTGCATGAGGATCTTACCGACCTCGTAGCCACCTGGAAAATGATCCAGCACAATCTGAAGGGAGCGGTAGCGCCGGCGAAGATACTGAGCGAGCAGACCAAGACCACCAGCATGCTTCGCGATCTGCTGAATGAGGATTTCAACAAGATCGTCATCAACGACCGGAATATTTTCAACGATACCAGGAGTTATATCCAGCGGATAGCCCCGGACAAGATCGATATCGTGTCCTATTATCATAATGGTTCGCCGATATTCGACCAGTTCAGCGTGACCAAGCAGGTAAAGGCCGCCTTTGGCAAAACGGTGAACCTGCCCAGTGGCGCCTATCTCATCATCGAACATACCGAGGCGCTGCACGTCATCGATGTGAACAGCGGTTATAAAAGCGTCAGCAACAACCAGGAGCAGAATGCCCTGGAAACAAATATGGAGGCGGCTGAAGAGATCGCGAGACAGCTGCGGCTCCGTGACCTGGGTGGGATCATCGTGGTGGATTTCATCGATATGAAGCTGCCAGACAACAAACGGAAGCTGATAGAGGCCATGGAGAATTTCATGCGAACGGACAGGGCCAAACACGCTGTTCTGCCCATTTCCAAGTTCGGGTTAATGCAGATAACGCGCCAGCGGATGAAGCCGGAGGTGAGCATCAACACGCAGGAAGTTTGTCCTACCTGCAATGGCACCGGAAAGATCTCCTCCGCGCTGATCCTGGAGGACGAGATCGAAAAGAATTTAAGTTACCTGATCAATCATCAGCATAAGGACCTCATTCTTGCCGTGCACCCGATCATGCATGCCTATCTGACCAAAGGGAGGCTTTTCGGCATCGGCAGCCGGCAATGGAACTGGCATTGGAAATACAAACAGAAGATCCGCATCCGCGCCAATACCAATTACCATCTCACCGAATTCCATTTCTTCGACAAACAGGAAGACGAGATAAAATTATAAAAAAAGGGGCGTCCTTTTAGGACGCCCCGGTGTTTTATGGAGTCTTCTGAAGTATCATTTCCTGGTTGGCATAAGGCGATCCCCCATAGTTGAAAGTTATAGAGAGATCGATCACGCCCACACAGTCGAATACAAAGCCTTTTCCGGTGACGGTCGTCTCGGACGACGGGCCGCCGTAATTACCGATATCGGATTTAACGATCGTAGCCGCTCCGGTGACGGGGTTAACGTTCACGATCATCGGCCCCGTCTCCACGCCGCCTGCCGGGGCGCCGGGATAGACATAAATAGATATCTGGTTGGCGCCGGGTCCGTCCTTGACCGCGCCGGGGATCAGCACCGGGTTGGAGCCGCTGGCTCCATAGTCATTCCAAACGTCTTTCGTCAGATAGTAGTCACCTGCCATATTACCCGTAAAGGCACAGACACAGGTCGCATACCAGGTGAGCGCCATATTGTAGGCAGGAAAGCTGTTATAGGTGTCCGGCGTGTTGTTCGTGGCATATCGCCTGCCATCTTTGGTGACGACCTGGTTTTGCAGCGTATACTTGTTCCCAGGAGCCGGCGCGATACCCAGGGCCTTTGTAAGTTCGGCCGTGGAAACACTCAGTACGGCGCCACTGGAATAAGTGACGGATTTAATCAATTTCCATCCCGTGGTGTCTTCCGAATTGGAGCCCGTAGCAACATAGATATTGATCGAGGATACAGCCGATCCTACGGTTTTCCCGACCATGATGGAGACCGTGCTGCCCGAATTGCCTACATCCAGGATGTTGTTGATGGTTGAATCCAGCGTGACATACGACCCCAGGATAAGATTTTTGTAATCCCCGGAGATAGTCTTTTTCGCACAACCATGGATCAGCACGAACAGACAGCCGATCCCGGCGACGGATATGATGAATCTTTTCATGTGTTTATTTTTAATAGACAAAATTGTCCGGGTTGTTATCCCAGAATACCTTCACATTGGTGGTCGTCTTTTGGACCGCATTCTTATTGAAATTGGCGTATACCGACGGATAGAAGAAACTGCGGATGAACAAACCCGGATTCGGATCCAGCGTGGGCTGGAAATTATTGGGACATCCTGTCCTCCGGTAATTGTTATAGGTTTCCAGGCCATTGCCCCAGGCTGCCAGATAATATTCCGTCTCGATGATGTTCAATTTTGCGGCCGTGGTAGAAGCGGCCGAGTACTGGGTGCCAACGGCATTCTCATATTTTGCCGTGTTGGTGGCCGTTATGAGCATCGTCGTATCCGAAGTGGGGAGCTTGTAGCCGATGGCTGCCGGAAAACCAGCCACTTTATTGATCGAGGCATCGACGCCCGAAATGGTCAATGCCTTCGGGTCGCCCGGTGTGCCCAGGATGAGAGCGGCTTCGGCCTCGAGGAAATAAGTAAAGGACGACAACCAGATCGGGTTGATCCCTCCTCCGCCAGCGCCGGATTCCCGGCCGGTGCTTTGACCGATAGCAAGGTTCTGATCATAATCGAATGCCCCGCCTGCCGGATATAGCCCCCAGGTCGTGCGAAGCGAGTTGTCCGGCGGAATGCCTTCATTATTGCCATGGTCCCTGCCCCAATACCCATTATCCACAAGACAGTAAGGAACGCCGGGTGCATAGGGATCGGTGCGGTATAGACACGGAATGGCAAATTGCCGTGTCGTCTGGCTCGCCGTACGAGGGTCAGAATAGACATCGGTACACTGCCGATACAGATAATAACGTGTGCGGGGGTCCTGGAAGCCCTTGGCATCCGCCAGCTCCCACATGAACCAGGTTCCGATATAGTCGCCGGCGCCGTTGTCCGTTCCATAGTTGCCGACATAATGCGAATTCCGGGCGTCAGGGGCCTGGCTATGTGTGGAATAGCCGAACACGAAATCCTGTGAAGCCGAAGTGACGAGGTTGTTCGCGGTGACCAATGCTGCGATCTTCGCCGTGACGCTATTGTCCACAAGACGGGTCTGGATATATGCCTTTAAAAGCAGGGAGTTTGCCAGGCGCGTCCAGTTCTTGGCGCTGCCGCCGTAGAATAGATCGTTGGACGGGTTGGCCGACGCCTTTATGGCGAAGTTGGCGATGGCGGAATCAAGCAGCGCCTCTGCAGAGTCATAAACTGCCGCCCCTTTATCTACCACAGGGTTCGGAACTGCGACACCGTGCAGCGCCTGTGAGTAAGGTATATCGCCGAAAAGATCCACAAGCGTGATCATGGTATATGCCTTTAATACCTGGGCAATGCCGGCATGGATGGTCTCACCCTTTGATTCCGAGATCGGGATCATCGTGTTGGCAGTGAGCATCACGCTTTCGTAGGCCGTCTGCCAGATGCCGTCGAAGCTCGTCGGTGCAAAAGCGTTGTAGTAAGTAGGTCCATACATGATCTCCTGCCGGGTCATCTGATCGGTAATATCGGTGGCGTTCTGGAAAAAATTCTTGAACGCCAGCTGGAGATTGTTGAGATACAGGTCGGGGCTTGCCGCCGAGGTCGAAGGCACGCTGGGGTTGTTCAGTAACGGGCTTAATTGCTTGTTACAGCTTCCCAGAAAGAAAACCACCGGGAAGCAGAAAGCGGTTATGATGAGTCGATTTAATTTCGATCGCATGGTAGTTCATTTTTAGATTAGAAGGATAGTCTCAGGCTGGCCCCCAAACGGCGGGAGCTGGGTCCGGCAAAGAAATCCAGGCCCTTGGCATTGGTAATACCCAGACTGTTGACTTCGGGGTCGAAACGCGTGTATTTCGGGAAATATGGCGCCAGGTACCAAAGATTTGTCCCCGAAATGCTCAGCGATGCAGCACCGAAAGGTGTATTCTTTAACATCTTCGCCGGCATGGAGAACGAAAGCGATGCTTCCCGCAAGCGAATGACCGTCGCATCCCAAACCGATTCGCCGTCCGGACCGAAACCATAGGAGTTGAAATAGATATTATCCACGCTCTGCTGGATATCGTTGGGCGTACCGTCCTGTTTGACCGTATTGGGGATGGTATAGGGCAGCGTCCTGTCGAAATCCGTGTCTTTGGTAACGCCCCTGGCCAGCATCGTGCGCGCCGTGTTGGACCACATCGCGCCGCCATGGGTATAGTCCACCTGGATTCGGAAGGAAATATATTTCCAGGTCAGTGTCGAAATGCCGGTCAGCTTGTACCTGGGTGTCGGGTCGCCGATAACGGCGATGTCGGGAGCACCGAGGTAATACCCGTTGTTATCGACTTCCTTCTTGCCGCTCTTCGGATCCACAAGGGTATAGGAGCCTTCGAGTATGCCGAGCGGTTTGCCATTGATGGCGAAGCCGCCGCGGTTCGAATAGCCTCCGCCGTTGAGCTCGATCTGTTTGATATCGACAGGGAGGTCATGGACCTTGCTGCGGTTGAGGTAGAAATTCCCGGTAAGGTCCCAGGTCCAGTCCTTGCTACGTATAGGGGTAACGGTCAACGAGGCTTCTATGCCTTTATTATCCACCGCACCCGCGTTGATAGTCGTATAGCTATAGCCGGTAGAAGCGTCCAGCTGCCGGTTGAGGATCTGGTTTTTGGCCGTCCGGAAATACCCCGTCAGGTCGATACTGACCCGGCTGTCGAAGAATCTACCTTCGATCCCGGCTTCCTCTTCCGTGATCAATTCAGGCTTCAGATCGGGATTGGGCACCTGGCTGGGTATCGACGCGATATTGATGACGTTCCCGCCCTTGTCCACGAAGGCATTTGTCGACAGGTTGATATAGGGACGCGTATTGTAGGGTGTCGGGAAGTGGGCGCTGGTAGCATAGCTCAGACGGAGCTTCAGATAGTTGACCGTCTTGCTGCCTTCGAGCGCGGAGATTGCGGAGGTAGGGATGAAGGACATGCTGATGCCGGGATAGAGCTGCTGGCGATGGGCCGGTTCGAGGGTAGAGACCCAGTCATTGCGTGCAGTGCCGGTCAGATAGATCCACTCTTTATACCCGATGGTAGCCTGGCCGAAAACGCCTTCCCTGATCTCTTCCGACCGGTAGTCCAGGTCTCCGCCGCCCTCATCGTAGATATCATGGCTGATGAAGTTGCTATGGTCGAAAAGACCGAAAACGATCTGCTGGGTGCTTTTCAACCCGTTCTGGTTGTAGTGGTCATGACGGAAGTCGAAACCCGCCTGGGCATCCAGTTGAAAGTTCTTGGCGAAAGGGGTGGAATACTGGACGAATGCCGTATTGTTAATAATGGAGTTTTGGATATTGGTCGTCCGGTATAAGCCGCCTACATAAGCGGCGCCGCCCTGTTTACCGCCTTTGTTGACATCCAGTGTCTGGTATTCCTGATAAAAGTCGAGGCCAAAACGATAGTTAACCGAAAGCCCCTTCATTATATCGTATTTGAGACCGAACGTACCGAAGGTCCGGTACGTCTTATCGGAGGAAACGTCATTGGCGGCCGTCCAGAGCGGGTTTTCTATATCGTTGCCATTGCGGTAATAGACGCTCGATCCATCCACGGGATTCTGAAAGGGAAGACCTATCAGATTGACGCTTCTCGGCGTGAAGATCAGGTCGCCGAAGACTGAAGCAACATCCGCGCTGCCGCCTCCGCCATTGGCGCCTACCGTCGGCGTTTGCATATCGGTGATGGCAAAGTTGAGGACCGCGTTTGCACTAAAGTTGTTGGCCAGTTTGGCGGTGCCACCGAGTCCGAAATTGTTCTTGTAGACTCTGTTGTTGGGCGTGAAGCCATCATCCGACAGATAGGTATAGTTGGCGTTGAAGGTGCTATTTTGTCCCGAGGTCGCTACATTCACCGAGGTCGTACTGAGAAGCCCGGTCCGGAAGAAGCCGCTTACGTTATTGGCATAGTTCTTAAAGTCCTGGGTCTTTCCGGAATACAGCTGCGGAAAGGCCGCCACCAGTGAAGGTGAATAAGCTACCTGCAAAGGCGGATTGGTGAACAGGGGACCCCAGTTGCTGAAAGCCGCGGAAGGCGCCAGGTCGAAACCGCCGCCGTACTTGCTGGTATAGTCCGGGAGATTGGCCACCTTATTGGTGAATATCGATTGAGAGCCGGTGATCTCCATCTTCTTATTGGTCTTTCGTCCGGAGCCGCCCTTCGTCGTGACGAGGATGACGCCGTTGCGTCCCGCTTCCCCGTAGATCGTGGCCGCAGCCAGACCCTTGAGTACGCTGACGCTTTCGATGTCGTTGGGATCCAGATCGAGAAACCGGCTGGAGGCCGAAATACCTCCGCCATACTGGAAGTTGTTGTTCACATTGCTACTGGCATCGAATGGTACACCATCCACGATAAAGAGTGGAGTCGAAGGACCACCCGAGATGGTGCTGATGCCGCGAATGCTAATGTTGGTGCCGGAACCCGAGATACCGCTGGTCGCCAGGATGTCTACGCCGGGCGTTTTGCCTTGCAGGATACGGGTCACGTCTTCTTCGGGGCGGAGCTCGACGTCCTGTTTGCCGACGGTGGTGACCGAATAGCCCAGGATCTTTTTGTCCCGTCTGACACCCAGTGCCGTAACGACCACTTCACTAAGTGCGAGATTCGATGGCCGCAGCATCAAAGTGACCGCGGTTCTGTGATCGATGGGTATCTCCGCCTGCTCGTAACCGACGGCTGAGACGACCAGCGTCGCGTTCCCCGCTGCCTTGATCTTGAAAGACCCGTTGGCATCGGCGCTGGTGCCTCCTTTGACACCTTTAATCCGGATTGTTGCATTTGGAATAGGCGTTCCGGATGGATCCGTGACTCGCCCCGTGACTGGTGAAGTCTGGCCGAATAGGCCAAGACCCATGAGCAGACATATGCCCATGAGCCAACAATGAAGCCTTCTCATGTGTAGTTAAGGTTGAAGTAATACCAATGGATTTTGTTCCCATTGTGCAACCCTTGTAGGACAGTGGTTGTGAAAACCCTACGAGACAGGAATTAAGAAGACTCCGTGTGCCAGTGAAGTCCTTGAATATACCAAATCTTTTGAATTAGATTAAGGAATTAACATAAGTGCAAAAATATGGCCCCGGTAGAAACCGGGGCCGTCTTTCACTGTCAACATTGAGTCACACATTCTTTGAATAATGTTACCTGGTACGATGTTCTAATGGTATAATGAATAAAGGCGCTACGGAACTCGTCATTCGAGCCGGTAACGCCTTTACTGTTCTTAATGAATGGGGTGGGATTCTGCGTAGATTGTCCTTCGCCAATGAGCAGCAGATTGCCCACCAGCAAGCAGTGAAGTTCTCTCATGTGTAGTTATTAATAGTGAACAATTATCCTTCACTATGAAATCTCATCTCGCGGTCAACAACGTAAAATACTGAAGCACAGCCTATTAATCAATATCCCCCATTTTTAAACCGATGTCAACTCCGACAATTTAAATTAGTTCATTTTTAATTAGAAATTAATTTAACCTTAACATTTTTTTATGAACTTGTTGTAGTGCGTTTTTTACGAATCCGCAATTTCTTTGTTGTCAGGGCATTAGGTCCCTGCTCTTACATGAAAAATTTATTTCACGGAAAATAGTATGCAGTGAGGCGCCCGCTTAGGATTTTTGGGGGATGATTGCTGCCAAGCAATTAGGAATGATTTGTTTAGGCCGAAGGCCGGCAGGTTTAAATGGGGGTTTTTTTAAATATATCCGGGTCACAAAAAATCGCATGCCGGAGGTATTATTTTGACCATCTTCAGGGTATGCATGAAAATTTTCATGTCCTTGTTCCCGATCCGCCGACAAATTTTTTTCAAAAAATTTTTGTGAATTTAGGCAGGTTAATTTTCAAGCCTTTAAAGAAAGACCTTTGAGCGAGGGGCATTTTACAAAGCCCCATAATTCATTGTTCTTCAGTGTTTTATATAGGTGATGTTTCGGATTTTGGGCGCGCTAAAAAAGGCTTCAAAGTTATTCACACCATCAAAAATTTATTTTGCAATGTGACGCTAATTTGTAATTTAGTGCAAGAATTTAATGGGTTAGTAAGTAAGGGGCTGGCGATTTAGCTGGCCCTTTTACTTTTAAAAAGTTACCCTTTGTTTTTAAAAAAAGTGCCAGCCGGTTTTCAATCTCTTTTCCTTTTTTATCAATTATCCCGCGCTTTCCAAATTAGGGAATCATAAACACGTGAATTAGCATCTAACTTTACCGCATGAGCAAGATAAGAACGGCATTTTTTTGCAGCAACTGCGGATATGAGAGCGCAAAATGGTTAGG
>DASYSV010000588.1:0-6906 GCA_036010185.1 Puia sp. | reverse complement strand
ATGAAATAAGGGAATGGTATGGGCGTCAGACGAGTCTGAAGGCGTCGGTGCTATACCACCATGCCGTGACGAAGGCCATGGAATTCGGATGGCAATTCGGAGGAGCGATCGCGGGGCATATCGTCGGTAGGTTCCCGCATGAGCAGCCATCGGACCCGCAGAGCCTGGAGCTGGATATTCACCCGGACAATGACAATGACATTTTTGCGCCGGATGCGAACGGGGATGAGCGACATTGGATACTTGAGCTTCAATTCATAGACAGGGATCGGGAGATAGGTGGATATTTCGAACAGCTATTATGATAAAACAAGGCGTTTAGCAGAGGGTCACACGGTAGATTGGAGCCCCCCGATGGGGGGCTTTTTATTTATGGGAGATGCGGGGAGTAAGGATGCGACGGCTTTAGATGCGACGGCTTATGATGCGACGTGCTTATGATGCGACGGCTGGGACCGGTGCGTATACTTTGCGGTTGTAGAGATATGATCCGATGCCGAATGCGAAGAGGAGGACCATGGTGACCACCATTGGCGCATTGGCGCCATCGACCATGAAATTGGAATAAAAGGCGCCGATGAGATCGAAGAAGAGGCCGGCGTAGGCCCATTCCTTGATCGTGCGGAAACCTGGGATCAGGATGGCGATGGCTCCGAGGAGTTTGGCGATGCCGATGAAATGCGTGAAATAGTTGGGATAGCCCAGATGGGTCATGAATTTTGCTGCGTCGGGGACAACGAGGGCGTCGGGGATGGCGGTGAAGGCCATGAAGCCGGCGAAGACGATGGTTAGCACCCAATAGATGATCCTGGTCTTTTTCATAGCTAGAGCATTGTTTTGGTATAGTCAAATATAAGATTTTTTGGTCCGCGGCAGTTTTCCGGCGTCGGTGGAGGGAAGGAGGTGCGCGGGCAGCGGGCGGGAATCGTGCGGGAAGTGAGATGGAACTTTGGGGGAAGCGGGCGGGCCGTGTAAAAACCGTTTTTTCCACGTATTTCGTGTAGGATTTGTTCTAACCGCATGCGGGCCGCGGGGAAGATTTTGTTATGGAACCAAAATTGCGGTAAATTCAGCGCCCGATTGCACGAAAACATGGCTGATCGCACAGGGCGCGCTTGCGCGGAACATGGATGATCGCACAGGATCCGATCGCGGAAATAAACCTAAACGTGACAATGGAAACAGGTGCCGGAGGCGAGCATTTGACCTACGAACAGATCAAAGAGGCGGTGCTGGAATGGGAAACGATGCTTTGCCCCAAAATGAGAAAATACATACACTACAGAACGATGCGAAATTTCGTCCTGCATTTCCATGAGATCGAAAGTGAGCAGGAGAAGGATGAAGCGTTGATGATACTGGGCGAATATGTCCAGTGCGTCAAGCATTACGATTTCAGTTTTGAGGGTAAGGCGAGTGCTCAGCTGGCGCTTGGATACCTGGATCCGCTGATCGTCAGCTATCGGACGCATTCGGCGTTCATGCCGGTGCTGAAGCTACGGGATGCGTTGGTGCTGGGACTTGTGATAGATGGGGTGTTGTACCTGTTGGGTTTGCTGGCGGCGCTGAGACATATTCCTATTACGACTATCTCTCTTTTTTTATACTATGGGTTTCTGGTGGTGTTTAAGATCCCGCGGGGGAGGGTTTATGGGTTGTTCTATTGAAGGGGGCGGCGCTAGGCCGTAAATTTTTGCCAGGTGATATAAATGATGGCGGCGATCATGATGAGATAGGTCCAGCTCCTGCGCCGCACGTTCTCGGGCATATTCTTACTGACGCGGGTTTCATAGTATATCCAGCCCAGCAGGCCGACGGCAAGTACGGCGAAGATGGCTGCGACGGCTTTGTCTTTGACGAGAAAGGACCCTACCATCAAGGGTATCGAGATCATGCTCAGCAGCGCACGAACCGTTGCATAACGGTGTTCTTTGGTCTTCTCTTCGATGGGCGCCAGCGTTTGGAGTTGTTTTTCCAGCTGCGGATAATTGTCGATCCAATTGGGGATAACGATATAATCGGTGCGGGTGAGGCCCTTGATCATGAAATGTCCTTTTCGGGTCTTCGTGATCTCTTTTATCTCCATGAAATTGATGGTCAGCGGCCGGGTGTCGACCTGTTCGCGGGTGATCTCGTGGTCCGACAGATTGATCGTGTAGCTCATCACCATCTTTTTTTGCCGGCGGAGGATACGGGGGATCTGGAAAGACAGGGCAACCGCGACGACACAGGGTGGGATGATCATCGTCATGTCGAATTTACCTTTTTCAATGGCCAGAACGAGTAAATAGAGCAGCCCCGCGGCCACGATGGACGCGAATCCGTATAGGACGCGCCGGCTATTCCTGCTGTACTTCTTATAACCGGCTTCGCTGACGGTGAATTGTTGCATGGGCGGCGCCGCGGGTTGGGACGGCGTGGGGCAAGATAAGGAATGTTGGGCGAATCGAAGGATCGTCGGCGATCAGCTGCGACCGCGTTTTGAAAGATAATTATGCCAAAGAAAATAGGTGGCGAGCGAGCGAAGGGGACGCCAGCTTTCGGAGAGGGTGAGGATCTCTTCCTGTGTGCGTGCGTCGGTGAGCTCTTTGACGGTGTTGACGATCGCGATGTCGCCGATGGGGAAGACGTCCCTGGCCTGCAGACAGAACATCAGGTAGATGTCGGAAGTCCAGCGCCCGATGCCTTTGATGCCCGTGAGCTTTTCCCGTATTGCCGATTCGTGGAGAGTGGCCATGCCATGCAGATCGAGGGCGTTGCCGGTGATCGCGTCGGAGAGTGCGCGGAGATATTTGGCTTTCTGGCGGCTGATCTGGCAGGTGCGCATTTCTTCGTCGGTGAGACGGAGGATGTTCGAGGGCGTGAATTCGCCGATATAGCCGTGGAGTTTTTGAAAATGGGCTTTGGCGGAGGCGAGACTGACTTGTTGTTCGAGGATGATCATCGACAGCGAGATGAAGCCGGGCTCGCGGTACCAGGGGGGAGGCGCGCCATATTTTTTATAGATGCCACCGAAGAGACGGTCCTTGCGGAGGAGGCGTTTGATGTCGGCGGCGTTGACGATTCCTTCGCCGGGATCAAATGTGTACATAGAATTCTCCTTTGGTGAAGGCTAAAGGGGCGATAGCGGGCAGAAGGTATTTTATCATTCCAGAGCGAAATACGGGGGCAGAGGCGGTGACGCGGGCCGCCTAAATGTTAAATATATGTTAACATGATGCTATAACCTTTTTCGTACGTTGTTTATTATATCTTTGGTGTATGGAAAATGTAGAACCTACCCGGGCGCAGTTGGAGATCCTGCAGGTGTTGTGGAAATATGGGCCGTCGACGGTCCGGTTCGTGAACGATCAGCTGAACAGGCAGCAGAACCAGTCACTGAGTTATACGTCCACGCTCAAGCTGATGCAGATAATGCACGAAAAAGGGCTGGTGCATCGGGATGAAAGCAACATGACGCATGTTTACAGCGCCCTTTTGGAGGAGGGGAAGACGAAGAGTATAGTCTTAAAGAAGTTTGTGGATTCGGTGTATGAGGGAAGCGCGAAGAGTTTGATGCTGGAGTTGCTGGGAAACGAGAAAATGAATGAGAAGGACATGGATATGATAAAGAAGATGCTGGACCGGCTGGACGAGGATCAATAAACGACACTATATGCATTTTATACCGGATACGATAATACGGGCGCTGTGCTGGACGCTGCTGCACTCGCTGTGGCAGGGACTCCTCTTCGCGGGAGTCGCCGGGGTCGTCCTGGTGGTGACGAGGAAATCGCACGCTGCGCTGCGTTACAATTTGCTTTGTGGAGGGCTTTTGCTTTTCCTCGTCGTCAGCGGGTACACCTTTTATCGTGAGCTGGGAATGAGTGTTGTCGTGGAAACGGGCAGGGTGACGGTGGACGCGGGGGTGAAGGGGGGTCATGGGGTGACGGCGGCGCCGGATGCGGGAGCAACGTTTGTGTCGCGTTCCGGGGTGACGGCAGGCATCGATGCGTTGGTGGGCTATTTCAACACGCATGCCGCGCTGGTGGTCCTCATCTGGGGGATCGTATTCCTGGCCCGGTGGGTACAGCTATTATCCGGGTGGGTTTATGCCCAGCGGATCCGCCACTATAAGAATCAGCCGGCGCCGGAAGAGTGGCAGCAACGTCTCGGGCGGCTTTTAGAAAAATTAGGGATCGCGCGACCGGTGTCGCTGCTGGAATCGGCGTTGGTAAAGGTGCCCGTGGTAGTGGGCATGCTGAAGCCCGTGATCCTGGTTCCCATGGGAATGCTGGTGCATCTTTCCGCGGACCAGGTGGAGTCCATCCTGCTGCATGAGCTGGCGCATATCCGACGCAAAGACTATCTGTTCAATTTTATTCAGCATGTGATCGATACGATGTTCTTTTTCAACCCCGCGCTCCGCTGGATATCATCGCTGATCCGCGCCGAACGCGAAAACTGTTGTGACGATATTGCCATTCGCGAGACCGGGAGCCGGCGCAGGCTGATCGAGGCGCTGGTATCCTTTCATGAATACGGACAGACGACCGGTTGTGCGCTCGGGTTCGCAGCAAAAGAGAACCAGGTGGTAAGACGCGTGAAAAGGATCGTCGAAAAGACCAATCACTCGCTGAATGCGGGCGAAAGGATCGTGTTGATGGGTGGGATCATGGTGTTGAGTGCGGCTTTTGTCACGATACATAATAGTCGTACGGAGAAGACGAGGGTGGTAGCAGAAACTAGGGTGGTTGCCAAAGCGCAGCCCGAGGTGGTGACGGTGGTGAGACATTTCAATGCGAAGAATGTGGATAGGAGACACAAGGCAATCGTGGATACGGTGCCGAAGGAAGCGAAGCAGAAGGCTATGGCGCAGAAGGATACAGTGCCGAAGGAGGATATTGACAAATTAATAGAAGCCAGGGATCATGGTGTGACCGCCGAATTCATCGCGGGCTTCGACAAAATGGGCTATAAACATATTTCGATCGACAAGGCCATCGAACTGGCGGATCATGGGGTGAGCACGGATTTCATTGCCGGCATTATCGCGGAAGGCTATGCCGCTCCGATATCGCTGGACCTGGCGCTGGAATTGAAGGATCATGGCGTGACGGTCGGATTCATACGGGAATTGCATGGTCTGGGTTTCCCCGCTATCTCCCTCGAGAAGGCCATCGAGCTGGTCGATCACGGTGTGACCATCGGGTTCATCAGTTCGTGGAAAAAGAAGATCGGGAAGCTCCTGGAACCTGACGATTATATCAAATTAAGGGACGCCGGAATAAGTCCTACATCTTAAAACAAAGGTTATGAAAAAAATGATGCTTGTTGCCGTCTGCCTGACGGCGATCACCCTCTTCGTGTCCCTGATAGCCAATGCGCAGGACGATATGAACGAAGAGATCAACCCGGGCGTATGGAGCGCCTATATTAATAAAGACAGAGTTCATATACAGTTTGGCGGGATCCACTGGAGCTCGGGCGCCAATTTCGATCTCAGCGAGCTGGGAACGCTGCCTACCGGCACTGCCGGGACTGTCACGGTAAAACGTGATCCGGGTACGATGACCTTCACCGGCAACTGGTCGAACGGCGCGGGTCGTGGGACCTATGTATTTGTCGCGGACCCGGCATTCAAGAGCTATCTGGAGAGCGAGGGTTTCAGGGAGATACCGGATGCGCTGATGATCCACCTGTTTTTTACCAATATCAATAAGGCCTATTTTGCCTATATGAAGGAGAACGGTTACCAGGGGATCACCATCGGTCAGCTGAAGGACCTTGCCTATCAGAATATGAACCAGCATGTGATGAGCGCCTATGTCGAGCTTTTTAAAAAGGAAGGATACGGCAAGGTGTCGCTGGAAAAGATGGTCGAATTGCGGGAGCATGGCGTAGGCGCCGACTTTATCAATTCGTTGCACGAGGCCGGTTATGCGCATGTATCGCTGGAAAAGGCGCAGGAAGCGATGGATCATGGGGTCACCCCGGATTTCATCAGCGATATGAAAAAGGCCGGAGCGCGCGATATCTCGCTCGACGAGGCGATCGAGCTCCGGGACCATGGTGTGACGGTGGAGTTCATTAAGGGGTTCAGGGACCTGGGGTATACGGATCTATCGCTGGAGCGGGCTCAGGAGCTGCAGGATCATGGGGTCACGGTCGAGTTCATCCGGGAATTCCAGAAGATGGGATATAAGAATGTCAGCCCGGACAGGGCGCAGGAATTACGCGATCATGGGGTCGAGCCGTCGTTCATCAGCGGGATAAAAGGGCTCGGGTTTGCGGATGTGTCGCTGGAAAAAGCCGTGGAGCTTCAGGACCATGGGGTGACGGTCGAGTTCATCCGGAGGATGCAGGAGAAGGGGCTGAAGAATTTGTCGTTGGATGAGTATGTAAGGTTGAGGGATTCGGGGATGTAAGAGGGCGCGGTGCGGCGGATGCGGCGGATTGGCGGGCGGGGTGATGCGGCGGATGTGGTGGCGAGGCGGTGATGCGGCGGCTAAGATCGCAAGAATCGGGTTGACCCGCCGCGCGGCAATCGCGAGCTTTGGGTCATGAAAAAGACAATTGATCCTTCGATCCTTTATTTTGGAACACCGGTGGTGCTGATCAGCACCAGCAACGGCGACGGTACCGACAATCTCGCTCCTATTTCATCCATCTTCTGGTTGGGATGGCGGGCGATGATCGGAATTTCTGCCTTCTCGAAGACTACGGAAAATTTATTAAGGTCACGCGAATGTGTGCTGAATCTTCCGTCGGCAAGCCAAGTAGCCGCGGTCAACAGGCTGGCGCTGACAACGGGGTCCAACCCGGTGCCGGAAGGGAAGCAACAAAAAGGTTACCGGTATGAGGCCGATAAGTTCGGGGCGGCTGGTTTGACGCCGCGGCCGGCCGGGCTGGTAAAGACATCGGTGG
>DASYSV010000587.1:0-1720 GCA_036010185.1 Puia sp. | reverse complement strand
TGAGGACCCACACGGCATCGGTCATCCATACGCTGCCCGATGACCCAAAGGATGCGTTTATCCGACTCCAGAACCCAGACCTTCTCCTTCTCGGCGACCGATAGCTTGCTATCGATGAACAAACGCGCCAGCTTCTTTTTTTTCCGCATCCCCAATGGATAGAAATAATCGCCGGGTTTCCATTTGCGCAGGAGCAGCGGATAACGAACGGTCGACGCATCCAATACAGCCACCCTTGGTCCCTGGTCTAAAACCGCGGCTCCGATCCCCCGTTCCAGCCGCAATATCCCCTGTGCGAAAACGACCTCACGATCCCCTTCCTCTACCGGCACGATGCCCGCCTCAACCCCGCCCAAGGGCGATATGATCAGCCAGCGGCGATCCTTCAATATCCGGTGCGTGTCCGAAAGAATGAACCTTCCCGATGCGCTGTCCATCAATCCGGCGATGGCCTCCGCCTGATGCGGCGAAAATCCGTAGGGCGCGGTGATCTCATAGACCAACGTCTCCGGCGCAGATGCCTGTTTCAGCCTCCCCACGGAGATATACAATTCCGGGCCCCGGTATTCCAGCAATTTCTTTTTCTGCCGCTCGATCGACTCCCGGTAAATGAGTTCTATCGCCCTGAAACGCCCGATATTCCCCGCCAGGTTCCGGGTCGCGGCCGGATAAGCCTTTTCGACCAGCGGGATCAGCTGGTGACGAAAAAAATTGCGGGTATACTTATCCTCGAGATTGGAGCTGTCCTCCACCCAGACAAGACCCCGCCCTTCGACGAATTCGAGGATATCGGCCCGTGTCGCAAAAAGCAACGGACGCATCACGATCCCCTGACGCGGAAGCATGGCGCGCAGTCCGGCGATACCCGTACCCTTGAAGAAATTCATAAGCAGGGTCTCCACGTTGTCGTCCAGCTGATGCGCTGTTACGACATTCCGGGCAATCCCCTCCCCTATAAGCTCGCTGAACCATTTATATCGTAGTTCCCTGGCTGCCGCCTGCACCGACAATTGACGGTCGGCGGCATAAGCCTTTGTATCGAAGGTCTTCACCCGTATATCCCGGTGATACCTATCCGCCAGGCGACGGACGAACTCTTCATCCCGCAGGCTCTCTGCCCCGCGAAGTCCGAAATTACAATGGGCTATGACAAAAGTTAACCCGGAAAGATGACAAAGCTCACATAAGGCGACAGAGTCCACCCCCCCGCTGACGGCCAGGAGTAGCGGGTCCTGCGCCGTAAAAAGCTTTTCCTTTTCGATGAAATCATGGAAGTTCTGCAACAGGTCCATCCGGCAAATCTACATATTTTCACACAGCGCATGCCCTTGCCTCGTTATTCGTCCGCCAGATCGTCATAAGCCGCCTTCAATTCATTAAAGGCCCGCCGCTGATCTGCCGCTTTTGCCGCCGCCATTCCCTTTTCATACCAACCGAGCGCCAACGCTTTCTCGCCGGTAGCCTCCAGCAACTTACCCAGATGATAATACGAGCCGACCGCCCCCGGATCGTGTTCCAGGAGCTCTTCCCAAAGACGCCTGGCGCCTGAAAGGTCCCCGAGCTTCTGGTATTCGAGGGCCAGCGCATGTTTTATAAAGGGATCGTCGGGTTCGGCCGCCAGAAATTCTTTCAATTTCCCGATCCTGTCCATACCCGTGATTTTTTTTATAAATTAGCACCTTCAAAACCAACAAGTAATGAAGATACTGGTTTGCATCAG
>DASYSV010000577.1:0-6666 GCA_036010185.1 Puia sp. | reverse complement strand
GATCCAATTTGTCGAAAAACTGGGCGAGCTCGATACTACCGGCGTCGAACCATTGCTCCACATGAGCCCCGAAACCAACGTCCTGAGGGATGACATACCCCAAGCTTCAATCAGCCGCCAGGAGGCCCTCAGCCAGGCCCCGGCCACCGACGGCATCTTTTTCGAAGTCCCGAAAGTAATCAGAAAACAATGACATCAACCCCGATCATACACCTCGACAGCATACGCAAATCCTATCTCATGGGCAAACAGGCCCTACAGGTCCTGAAAGGCGTTTCCCTCGATATCTCGAAGAATGAATACGTTGCCCTCATGGGGCCGTCCGGTTCGGGAAAGAGCACTCTCATGAACATCCTGGGCTGTCTTGACACCCCGACCTCCGGCACCTATGTCCTCAATGGTCAGGATGTCAGCAAAATGCACGACGACGATCTGGCCGACGTCCGGAACAAAGAGATCGGGTTTGTCTTCCAGCAGTTTAACCTGATGCCTCGCTATACCGCGCTCGAAAACGTCGCGTTCCCGCTCGTCTATTCCGGCATCTCGCGCAAACAAAGACTCGAGAGGGCCATGGCCGTCCTCGAAAAAGTCTCCCTCGCCGACCGCAGCCATCACAAACCCAACGAGTTGTCGGGAGGCCAATGCCAGCGCGTCGCCATCGCCAGGGCCCTGATCAATAACCCCTCGCTGATCCTCGCGGACGAGCCCACCGGAAACCTCGATACCAAGACATCCGTCGAGATCATGGACATCTTTACCAGCATCCAGGCTGCCGGCAACACCGTAGTCCTCGTTACACACGAAGAAGACATCGCCAAATATGCCCACCGGATCGTGCGGCTGCGCGACGGCGTGATAGAGAGCGACCGCCGCCACATCAAAGAAGTCCTCACCACCTAACCGAAACCGCGTCCCCCCAATGGCCTCAAAAATCTAATCTCTCCCCCAACCATGGCCTCAAAAATCTATACAAAAACCGGTGACAAGGGAACTACCTCCCTCTTCGGAGGCACGAAAGTCCCCAAAAGCCATCTCCGTATCGAAGCTTACGGCACCGTCGACGAGCTCAATTCTTTTATGGGTCTGCTCTCCGACCATCTGGCATCCGCCGCATCCAATGCAGCCATCCTCGCTTCAATTTCCCATTCAGAGAATCCGGCTTTCGATTTCGACGAGACAGGCGGCCAGCTCCACGAGATCCAGGACCGCCTCCTCACCATCGGCTCTCTCCTCGCCACCGAAAAAGAAACCAAATACAAACTACCGGACCTCCTTCCCGACGACATCCAAAATCTCGAAAACGCCATCGACGATATGGATGCCGTCCTCCCGCATCTCAAATCTTTTGTCCTTCCCGGCGGCCATATCGCCGTTTCCACCGCCCACATCACCCGCTGCGTCTGCCGCCGCGCCGAAAGATGCTGCGTCCGCCTCCAGGAAGAAGGCGCCGCCCTCGATCCCCTCATCATACAATACCTCAATCGCCTCAGCGACTATCTTTTCACCATAGCCCGCTTCGCCGCTCACCGGCTCCAGATCCACGAAATTCCCTGGACTCCCCGCAAATAGCCTCCACCCGCCCCGTGCGCCCGTCAGCGACCGACCCGCACCGCCTGAGACAGCCGTCAGCCTCCACCCGCCCCGAGCGGCCGCCAACACCCGACCCGCACCTCACCAGCGCAGCCCAATCCATTAATTTCTAGTGATTTACAAGCAACCCATCCTTCATATGCACCACCCTGTCGCTCATTTGCGCCAGTTCCTCATTATGGGTCACGATAAGAAAAGTCTGTGAAAACCTGTCCCGGAGATCGAAAAACAACTGATGCAACTCCTTCGCATTCGCCGTATCCAGGTTCCCCGTCGGCTCATCTGCGAACACGATATCCGGTTTATTGATCAGCGCCCTCGCAACCGCTACCCTTTGCTGCTCCCCACCCGATAGGGCGCCCGGCTTATTTTCGGTGCGATGACCGACACCCAGCACCTGGAGCAGCCCCAACGCCTGCTCTTCCACTTCTTTCTTCCGTCGCCCCGCTATCCATCCCGGTATACAAACATTTTCCAGCGCACTGAATTCCGGCAAAAGATGATGGAATTGAAAAACAAATCCGATATGCTTGTTCCGGAAGGCCGCCAATGGGCGCCCCTTCAGATCATGGATGCGTTTGCTTTGCAGGAAGATCTCGCCTTCGGCCGGCTCGTCCAGCGTGCCCAGGATATGCAGCAGCGTGCTTTTCCCGGAACCGGAAGGCCCCACGATACTCACGATCTCCCCTTTTGCGATTTGCATGTCGACTCCCTTCAGTACCCACAGGCTTCCATAATATTTTTGTATCCCTTTGGCTGTTAACATACTATTAAGTTATTCCCCGCGTTCCGTTAGCGCAAACTTACAGTTTACATTCGACAATCGGCCTTCTCCCACACCCGCTAGACCGGTTTTTGATAGAGAAATTTGGTAAAATCATTTTAAAAATTACTTTTGCGAAAAATTAAGAACGATGTTTTGGACACTCGAATTAGCCAGCTATCTCGAAGACGCCCCCTGGCCGGCTACAAAAGATGAACTGATCGACTACGCCATCCGTTCCGGTGCTCCCATCGAAGTAGTAGAGAATTTACAGGAGCTGGAAGACGAAGGAGAGATCTATGAAGGAATTGATGACATCTGGCCGGACTATCCCAGCCAGGAAGATTTCTTTTTCAACGAAGACGAATACTAAAACTCATAAAAAAAGCGCCCTGACGGGCGCTTCTCTTTTACATCTTATTCTTTCATATCGCGTATCACCGCCTCGGTAACTCCGGTAAACGAGAATCCGCCGTCATGGAATAGATTTTGCATAGTCACCATCTTCGTCAGATCACTGAATAACGTCACACAATAACCGGCACACTGATCCGCCGACGCATTACCCAGCGGGCTCATCTTCTCCGCATAAGTGACAAACCCGTCGAATCCCTTCACCCCGCTGCCCGCAGTAGTCCTCGTCGGCGACTGAGATACCGTATTGACGCGCACTTTCTTCTTCACGCCATAATAGCACCCAAAACTCCGCGTGACACTTTCCAGCAACGCCTTGGCATCCGCCATCTCATTGTAATCCGGAAAAACACGCTGGGCCGCGATATACGTCAATGCCACCACGCTGGCGCCCTCATTCAGGGCATCCATATCCCAGGCCGTCCTGAGCACGCGATGCAGCGACATCGCCGAAATGTCAAGCGTCTTCTTGTTCCACTCGTAATCTATTTCGGTGTAGCTCTTTCCCTTCCGCATGTTGAGACTCATCCCGATGGAATGCAGGATAAAATCGATCCCTCCGCCGAAATGCTTCATCGACTCCTCGAACAGCTTCTTCAGATCGTCCATGTTCGTCACATCCGCACCGATGACCGGCGCTTTCACCGCTTCCGCAAGACTGTTGATCTCGCCCATCCGCAAAGCCACCGGCGCATTGGTCAGCACCAGCTGCGCCCCTTCCTCATGACAACGTAACGCCGTCCGCCAGGCGATGGACCGCTCATCCAACGCTCCGAATACGATCCCCTTTTTACCTTTAAGCAGGTTGTATGACATAGATTGAATTTTCGCAAATATAACCCTTCCCCCCTCACCTCACCGGAAAAATCCGCACGACCAACCCGACGAGGAACACCGTATAGACGATGATCAACACAAAATTCGCAAACAGGAAAAGAAAAAAACGTCCCGCATTTTCCCGCGGCCGCATCACCAGCTGCAACCACCGGTTAACATAGTACATCGGCACGAGTGCCAGCACCAATAACAACAATATCAGCAACGATCTCCCTCTCATGATAATACCATCTCCCGGGCATTCTCCAGCGCGGCTGCGGTCGGCTTCTCCCCGCTCAGCATCTGGGCAATAGTGGTGATACGCTCATCCTGGCTCAGCAGCCGTATATTGGTTTGAACGGATTCCCCTTTTGCAGCCTTGTAGACAAAATAATGTGCATCCGCCTTGCCGGCGATCTGCGGCTGATGCGTGATACAGATGACCTGTCGCCGTCTCGCCAGGTTCTTAAGGATGATGCCCACCTGCCTGGCAGCCTCCCCGGATATCCCCGTATCTATCTCATCGAAGATCAGC
This sequence comes from Puia sp., assembly GCA_036010185.1. Taxonomy (GTDB): domain Bacteria; phylum Bacteroidota; class Bacteroidia; order Chitinophagales; family Chitinophagaceae; genus Puia. The sequence continues at coordinate 2,548 of DASYSV010000577.1, read as the reverse complement.
GTAGGCAGATCGATCGATTCTGCAACCAGCGATTTGATGCACAACATCAGCCGGCTCAGTTCCCCACCCGATGCCACTTTGCGGATCGACTCGAACCGGTTGCTTCGATTGGCATCGAAAAGAAATTCCACGGCATCCGCGCCATCGATCCCCGGCGCCTCAGCCTCCACCTGAACCTTCAATCGCGCATTCGGCATGCCCACCTGCTTCAACAGCTTGTTTACCTGCCCTTCCAGCGGCCCCACCTGCGACAAACGCCCCTTCGTCAGCACGGCCGCCTTCGTCCTTGCCTCCTCCAACAATCGCTGGACCGCTGCCTCTCCGGCCGCTATCTCTGCATCCACCTGCAGCGAATCCTTTAATTTATGCTCCAGCTGCCGCGCGAGATCGAGCAACGCCGCGGTCGTCGGCACGCCATGCTTCTTCATGAGCCGGTATCCTATCGATAACCGCTCGTTTATGACCTCGATCCGCCGCGGGTCATAGGTCACACGCTCATTCACCCGATCGACCTCCTCCGCGATATCCTGTAGTTCAATCTGCACAGAAGACATACGCTCCGACAACCTGGCCAGCTCCGCATCATAAACGGCATACCCCTCCATCGTGTGCTGTAATACCCGCAACTGCTGCACCAACGGCTGCTCCCCCTCCTGCATTTTGTAATAGATCTTCGACAAGGCCGTCTTGATGCCTTCCGAATTGCTCAGCAGCTTCAGCTCCTGATCCAATTCCTCCAACTCATTCTCCAGGAACGATGCCTCATTCAGCTCGTCGAAAAGGAATTGATTATAATCCCGCTCTTTGTTGAATTGCTGCTGCTGCCCGCGCAAGGTCGCCAGCTCGCGCGCCGCGGTCTGCCATTCCCGGTAGACTGCCCGGTAGGAAGCCAACGCCTCCCCCTGCCCCGCAAGCGCATCCATCACTTCCAGTTGAAACCGGTTCTCGCCCAGTTCCAATGTATCGAACTGCCGGTGAAGATCCACCAGCAGGGACGACAGTTGTCGCAGTTGATCTAAATTAACCGGAGTATCGTTGACGAACGCCCGCGATTTACCCGATGGTGCTATCTCCCGCCGGATGACCACCTCCTCATCGGCATCCAGGTCGCAGGTCCGCAAAAATGCCAAAACTTCCATCCGCCCGGCCACATCGAATACGCCTTCCACCACGCATTTTTTGTCCCGCCGCAACAGCACCATCGTATCGGCCCTGTCGCCCAAAATCAGCGAAAGAGCCCCCATCAGGATCGATTTACCCGCCCCCGTCTCCCCCGTGATCACATTCAATTGACTGGAAAAATCGATGCTCAATTCATCGATGATCGCATAGTTTTGTATTTGGATCCGTTGTAGCATATCGCTGCGGGCTCCATCCCCGCTTGTCCGCACCAAATTAAGGATTTCACCCCATCCACTTCTTAAAAAATTCCCACACCGCCAACTCACCCGCCTATTCACCCTTGCACCTCGCAACCCCCGCCTTCGCCCGCTGATCCAGCGAGTTCTTATAATCATGCTCAGGCATCGACAAACACTTCTCATAAAGCGAGATCGCCTTCGCCTTATCCCCCCTCTGCTCATAAATATACCCCGCCTGCAACGCCGCACGCGCCGCATAATATTCCTTCAAATGCTCCCCCAACCGGATCGCGGCCGCGTAAGCGGCCACCGCCTCTTCATCCTTGCCCAACCCATCATAGATACGCCCCAGCCGGTAAGTATATTCGCAACGCTCCACCTGATCCCGCAATTCCGAAGGTTCCATTCCCTGCAGCACCTGCAGCGCCTCCGAAAAATAACCTCCGTCATCCAGCAACCGCGCCTTTAACAACACCCTGTTGGGCCACCTACCGCTCTTTGCCTCCTTCAACGCCTGTCTGTCCGCATCCGATGTAGCCGTCCCGCGCACCAACACCTGCCGCCGGCAACTGTCGGCCCTGACCATATCGCCTTTCAGATAATAATACCAGCTCATTTTCTGCAATACGTCCTTCACATAGAATTTCCCCTTGAATCGCGCCAGCCAACGTTGAAAATATTCCACCGCCTCCGGATCCAGGTGATTCAGACAGGCATAACCCATCTCCTGGTCCCACACCGGCATGTCCAGGTATTCCGGCGACGGGTTCATCTGCCGGAGCGCCATCAGGGCAGGCGCCGATCGCTGATCATTGATACATAGATTGGCATAGAGATAAGTGAAAAGGTGATTATTGCACACATCCAGCTGATGCTGCCCGATAAAAGCGAACACTTCCGCCCGCTTGTTCGAAAGATAGAATTGCAGATAAAGATAGTAGAAGACCGCTTCATCGTGGTACAACGATGCATAGACGTCATCGGCCGCGAGAAAACGATCCAGCTTTTTCATCCCGCCGGCAATGCTTCCCTTGATACCCAGCAGGTTGCTCAGCCATTTATACCCGTCGGGGATCGTGCCCGCGACCACTTCCATCGCCCCGCTCAACATCGACGCCGGTAAAAAGGATGCGAACCGCGCCGCGCAATCCCTGCTCTGCAGGAAACTGCGCCGGAAATCCCACGCG
>DASYSV010000565.1:0-16697 GCA_036010185.1 Puia sp. | reverse complement strand
ATCGACGTCATCTATGTGGTCGATGACAAAGGCTATTTTATCGATGACATCAGGATCCGCGAGATCATCCTGGCCAACCCGGAAAAAAAGATCGAGGACGTCATCGACAACCGCTATATCGCACTGAGTGTCAATGATGCGCAGGAGACCGCCAGCGAGGCGTTCAAGATGAACAACCGCGTGGCCCTGCCCGTGCTCGACAACAACAACATCCTGCTGGGGATCGTCACCATCGACGACGTCCTGTGGATCACACAGGAAGAATTCTCCGAAGACATACAAAAGATCGGCGGTACGGAAGCCCTCGATGAGCCCTATCTCGAAATGCCGCTGCTGAAGCTGTTCCGGAAAAGGATCGTCTGGCTGGTGGTGCTTTTCCTCAGTGAAATGCTGACGGCAACAGCCATGGCCTATTTCGAGGATGAGATCGCGAAGGCCGTCGTCCTGGCGCTGTTTGTACCCCTGATCATCTCCAGCGGGGGCAATAGTGGCTCGCAGGCATCGACACTGATCATCCAGGCCATGGCGCTGGGAGAATTGACCATCCTGGACTGGTGGCGGGTGATGAGACGCGAAATTCTCTCGGGTCTCCTGCTGGGGGCGGTGCTCGGGGTCATCGGTTTCACCCGGGTCATCCTTTGGAACCAGATCTTCCACACCTACGGCGAGCATGGCGTACTGATCGCCCTTACCATCGGGGTCGCACTGATTGGTGTCGTCATGTGGGGGACCATCGCAGGTAGCATGCTGCCCATCGTACTGAAGAAATTCGGCGCCGACCCGGCCACCTCCTCGGCCCCCTTCGTAGCCACCTTAGTCGATGTCACCGGCCTGGTGATCTATTTTTCCGTTGCCTTCCTGATCATGCGGGGCATTTTATTGTAATATGACCCGAACGGCCCCGGGTCTATATTAAATTTTTCGTAAATTAAACCATCTGCCCCCCGGCTGGTCTAACCCGGGATACCGTAAACTATTCTTACTAAAATGTATTTTATGAGACCTAAACTCGTAATGGCGATCATGCTCCTTACCCTCGCGGGCATGACCGGCTATGCCCAGCGCGGCGGCGGACACGGAGGCGGCGGCGGCCACTTCGGTGGCGGAGGTCATAGCTTCTCCGGAGGCGGCGGAGCTCGTGGTTTTTCCGGAGGCGGAGCCCGCGGATTCTCCGGTGGTGGCTCCCGCGGATTTGTCGGGGGCGGTTCCCGCGGATACTTTGGCGGTGGCTCACGTGGATTCTCCGGCGGCTCACGTGGATTCTCCGGTGGCGCACGCGTTTCCTCAGGATATGGTGGCGGGGCGCGTTATGGCGGCGGCGCCCGGGGTTATATCGGAACCGGCAGGGGCTATGTTACCGGTAGAGGCGGCTATAACGGCCATGGCGGCGGTTACTATTCCGGCGGCCGCTATTATTCTGGCGGACGTTATTATGGCGGTCATTATTATGGTGGCTGGGGATGGGGCGTAGGATTCGGTCTCGGCTACTATGGCTGGCCCTACTCTTATGGCTATCCCTATTACCCCTATTATTACGGGTATCCTTCTTATTCATATCCTCCCTCCTATTACGACCCGGGTTATGATGAGCCCGCGGATCCCTATGACGATGGTTCCGGCTATCAACAAGCTCCTCCGCAGAGCATCCAGCCGCCACCGCCCCCGCCGGCACAGAACAACACGGCGCCCAATAACTATTACAACAATCCTTATAATTATCCCAATCCTGATTCTTTACAAAACGTCCCGGGCACCAATCAGAACGCGCCGACGTCCTATTCGAACAGCGGCAACGCGGGCGACAAGATCTGGGTGAAAGCACACTGGAAATACACGAACAACGGCTGGATATGGATCGACGGGTATTGGAAACCGAGCCCCGCGAACTACTAGTAGTCTGCAATTAAAGTGTAAAATTTACGTTGTTAGGGCTTCCTCGATGAGGAAGCCCTTTCGTTTTTATTTGACAATTATTCAATAATATTGCTCAGCTAAATTTTTCCTTATGTGCGGTATCGTCGCTTATATCGGACCCAGAGAAGCTTACCCGATCATCATGAAAGGATTGAAGCGTCTGGAATACCGCGGATATGACAGTTCGGGGGTTGCATTGCTGAATAATAATCTTAGGGTATACAAAAAGAAGGGAAAGGTAGCCGATCTGGAAGACAGCCTCGTGGGCAGCGATCTGCATGCCCATGCCGGCATGGGCCATACCCGGTGGGCCACGCACGGTGAACCCAACGACCGCAACGCACATCCGCACAGCTCGGCCAGTGGAAGACTGGCCATGATACACAACGGCATCATCGAGAACTTCACACAACTAAAGAACGAGCTGATCCGGAAAGGATACAAATTCAGCAGCGACACCGACACCGAAGTCCTTCTCAATTTTATAGAAGATATCCAGCGTAATAACGATTGCGGTTTAGAGGAAGCAGTGCGTATTGCGTTGAAACGGGTGGTAGGCGCCTATGTCATAGTGCTGCTGGACAAAGATGCTCCGGATACGGTGATCGCCGCACGGAAAGGCAGCCCGCTGGTCATCGGCATCGGCAAGGGCGAGCATTTTCTGGCCTCCGACGCTTCGCCCATCATAGAATATACCAAAGAAGTCGTCTATGTCAACGATTATGAGCTGGCGATCCTCAAAGCCGATGAGCTGGTATTGAAAAACCTCGGCAATGAAAGGATCACTCCCTATATCCAGAAGCTGGACCTCGAGCTGGCGAGCATTGAAAAAGGAGGATACGACCATTTCATGATCAAGGAAATATTCGAACAACCCGACACTATCTTCGACTGTCTTCGCGGCCGTCTCGATGCGGCAAAGGGGACGATCACCATGGCGGGTATCCAGCAGAATATGGACAAGCTGAAAAATGCTAACCGCATCATCATGATCGCCTGCGGTACGAGCTGGCATGCGGGGCTGGTGGCCGAATATGTTTTCGAAGAGCTATGCCGTATCCCCGTCGAAGTAGAATATGCCTCCGAATTCCGCTATCGCAATCCCGTCATTCATCCCGGCGACGTGATCATCGCCATTTCGCAAAGCGGTGAGACGGCCGACACCATCGTCGCCATCGAAAAAGCAAAAGAGAACGGGGCATTCATTCTGGGAGTCGTCAATGTGGTAGGCTCATCCATCGCCCGTATATCCAATGCCGGCGCCTATACCCATGCCGGACCGGAGATCGGCGTCGCTTCGACAAAGGCTTTTACCGCTCAGCTTGCCGTTTTGACCATGATCGCGCTAAAGATCGCGCACGAAAAAGGCACGATCGAGCCGACCCGATATATGCAGCTGCTCAATGAGCTGCATGAGATCCCCGAAAAGGCGAAGGAAGTTCTCAAGCTTAGCCCCGCCATCAAACAGCTGGCTGAAAAATACAAGGACGCCAAAGACGCGCTGTATCTAGGCCGCGGATATAACTTTGCCGTCGCGCTGGAGGGCGCGCTAAAACTGAAGGAGATCTCCTATATCCATGCGGAAGGGTATCCGGCGGCAGAAATGAAACACGGCCCCATCGCGCTCGTAGAGGAAACCCTTCCGGTGATCTTCGTGGCCACCAAAGACAGCTACCACGAGAAGATCATCAGCAATATACAGGAGATAAAAGCAAGAAGGGGCAAGGTCGTGGCAGTGATCACGCAGGGAGATAGCATTATTAGCAAAATGGCCGATGACATGATCCCGATCCCCGAGACGGATGAACTCATCGCCCCGATGCTCACCGTCATCCCCCTGCAGCTCCTGGCCTATTATACAGGCGTCGCAAAAGGCTATGACGTCGACAAACCAAGGAACCTGGCCAAAAGCGTAACAGTGGAATAAGCTATGAACGAGATCAAAAAAAATCCCATCCATTCCCTGGGATACGGTTTCATCGAAAACCGTTATCTGCCGAAGGACAAAGACGAATACTATCTGCGGAATCTGCAGAACAGGAGCGGCATCCCCTACCGGCAGCTGACGGCCTATGAGATAGAGGTCCTCGTGCGCAACCGGAATACTTCAGCCAATTGGAACGACATCCTCGTCTCGGACGCTTTCACACCCGAGCTCGTCCAAAACTGCAAATTCTTCGGTCTGGTGCGCATCGGCAAGCTGGATCCCTGGTATCTCGAATTCCACAACCTGCGCAGACCCGTCGGCCTTTACAACAGCACCATCATCAGCTGCGATCTGGGCGACAATGTCTGTATCGACAATACCAATTATCTGTCCCATTATGTCATCGGCAACGAGGTCATGATCGTCAATACCAATGAAATGGCGACCACCGATCATGCCAAGTTCGGAAATGGCATCCTCAAAGATGGGGAAGATGAATCCATCCGCATTTGGCTGGAGGTCTGTAACGAGAACGGAGGCCGCAGCATCATTCCTTTTAACGGAATGCTCCCGGGAGACGCCTGGCTATGGAGCCGGCATCGTGACGACAAGGTGTTGCAGGAAAAGTTCAAGGAATTTACCGCATCGGCTTTCGACCATCGGCGCGGTTACTATGGTAAGGTCGGGGACCGCACCGTCATAAAGAACTGTAAGATCATCAAGGACGTATGGATCGGCAGCGACGCCTATCTCAAGGGCGCCAACAAGCTGAAGAATGTGACCATCAATTCCTCGCCGCAAGCCATGTCGCAGATAGGCGAAGGTTGCGAAATGGTGAATGGGATCATCGGCTTTGGCTGCCGGGCCTTCTATGGAGTAAAGGCAGTACGGTTCGTCATGGCCTCGCATTCGCAGCTCAAATATGGAGCACGGTTGATCAATTCTTATCTGGGAAACAATGCGACCATCTCCTGTTGCGAGGTACTGAATTCGCTGATCTTTCCCGCGCACGAACAACACCATAATAATTCATTCCTGTGTGCCGCGCTTGTCATGGGCCAGAGCAATATGGCGGCGGGAGCAACCATCGGCTCCAATCATAACTCGCGAAGTCCCGATGGCGAGCTGGTCGCCGGACGAGGTTTCTGGCCGGGGCTTTGTGTAAGTCTGAAGCATAATTCGCGTTTCGCCTCCTTCGTGCTGCTGGCTAAAGGCGATTATCCGGCGGAGCTGGATATACCTGTTCCGTTTGCATTAGTGAGTAATGACGTCAGTAAGGATGAGCTGGTAGTGATGCCGGCCTATTGGTTCCTGCACAATATGTATGCGCTGGCCCGCAACTCCTGGAAATACGTGGACCGCGACCGCCGCACCGAAAAGACGCAGCTGCTGGAATTCGACTATCTCGCTCCCGATACCGTGGGAGAAATGGTGCATGCCCTTGCCATCTTCGAGCGGTGTACGGGCCAGGCCATTGCCCGGGCGTCGGGAAAGACGACAAAATATACCGACGAACAGCTTCGCGAAATGGGCGCCGCATTACTCGAGCATAGCCCCGGTGAGGCGGACAAATTGGAGATCCTGGCCGATGCGATGGAGAACAGCGACCGGAAAGTCCGGCTGGTGAAAGTAGCTCAGGCCTGGTCCCTTTTCAGAGAGCTGATCGCCCATCATGCCTCCAACCAGCTATTACGGTGTATCGCGGACAAGGATCATGAGATCCGCAGCTATGCCGAATTGCTCAAGGCCCTCCCGTCCAACGGGTCGATGCACCCATGGGTCAACGCCGGCGGACAGTTGATCCGGCAACCCGAACTGGACAAGCTTATCGCGCAGATCCACAACGGTAAGATAAAGACCTGGCAGTCGGTGCATGAGTGGTATGTTCGTCAGGGTCAACAATACCCCGCGGACAAGCTGACGCATGCTTTGGCCGCGCTAAAGACGGCTACCGGTGTCTCGCTGCGGCGTGACGGCCCGAAGGTACTTGGCCATCTGCTCCGGCAAAGCGTCGCGCTGAAAGAACAGCTTACCAAAGAGATCTATGGATCCCGGTCGAAAGACTATAGCAATCCATTCCGGAAGATGGTGTATGAGTCACCCGAGGAAATGAATGCGGTGATGGGGCGTCTGTCAGACAACTCCTTTATCAAACAGGAAAAAGAAGCGACAAAAAAATACCGCGCGACCGTGGAAAAGCTGGTCGCCGAATGGAAGTTAGAATAACCTATTTCTTGCGGAAAAACAGACGAACCGGCACACCCTTGAAATTGAAATTTTCCCTCAACTTATTCTCGAGGTAATTCTTATACGGCTGTTTCACGTCATCCGGGAAATTGCAAAAGAAGGCAAAAGACGGCACCGCCGTCGGCAGCTGTGTCACATATTTTATCTTCAGCGGCGCCCCGCGCACCACCGGAGGATGATAGGCCTCCACAGCAGCCAGCATCACATCGTTTAGCACCGCCGTAGTCACTTTCCGCTGGCGGTTCTCATACACCTCGAGGGCGGATTCGACGGCTCTAAAAATGCGCGTCTTGTCGATGACCGAAATGAAGAGGATCGGCACATCCGTAAAGGGCGCCAGCCGTTGTTTCAATTCTTTCTCATATTCCCTGGCCGTATTGGTTTCCTTTTCGATCACATCCCATTTATTGACAAGGATGACGATGCCTTTTCCTTTTTTTACCGCAAGACTGAAAATGTTCAGGTCCTGCGCGGTAATTCCCTTGCCGGCATCGAGCATCAGCAGACAAACGTCCGCTTCGTCCATAGCCTTGATCGCGCGGATCACCGAATAGAATTCCAGGTCTTCCTGCACTTTGGTCTTGCGCCGGATGCCGGCAGTATCGATCAGGATGAAATCTTTTTTGAACAGATTGTATCGGGTATGAATGGTATCCCGTGTCGTACCGGCAATTTCGCTGACAATGGTGCGTTCCTGCCCGATAAGCGCATTTAGCAAAGAGGATTTACCTACATTGGGTTGTCCAATGATCGCAAACTTGGGAAGCCCTTCATCTTCCGTCGACGTCTGCTCCTCTTTGATCAGCGCCGTGAGTGCATCGAGCAATTCGCCCGTACCGCTGCCCGTCATAGAGGATAAGAAATATATCTCATCGAAACCCAGGCTATAGAATTCGGCAGCCTCGAGCAAACGCTCGCTGTTATCGACCTTGTTGACGGCCAGGAAGACGGGCTTGGTCGTACGACGAAGCACATCTGCCATCGCCTCGTCGAGAGCTGTGATCCCGGTAGCTGCGTCGACCATAAAGATCAGGGCGTTGGCCTCATCGAGTGCGATCAGCACCTGTTTGCGGATCTCGGTCTCGAAAATATCCTCACTGTCCGGGACGAATCCGCCGGTATCGATGAGGTTGAAGTTTCTTCCGGCCCATTCCGCAACTCCATACTGGCGGTCGCGCGTGACGCCGCTGACGTCGTCCACGATAGCTTTCCGCTGCTCGAGGAGGCGATTGAAAAACGTACTTTTCCCCACATTAGGCCGTCCAACGACGGCTACTGTAAATCCACTCATATTAATTGTACCCGTATTCCTTTAAATAGGTTTCCGTATCTCTCCACTTCGGCCGTACCTTGACGAAAAGTTCCAGAAATACCTTACGACCGATGAATTTCTCGATGTCCGCACGCGCATCCGACCCCAGTTGGCGGATCATCTTGCCGCCTTCCCCGAGAATGATGCCCTTCTGTGTCTCCCGTTGCACGATGATGTCTGCGCGCACCTTCGTAAGGGTCGTCTTTTCTTTGAACTCCTGAACGAGGACCGTCGCCTGGTAGGGGATCTCGTCGGCGTATAACAAAAATATCTTCTCCCGTATCAATTCCCCTACAAAGAATTTTGTCGGCAGATCGGTAAGATCATCCCCGTCGAAAAAAGGATGGCCTTCCGGCAACAACCGCACCACCGCCGCCAACAATCCGTCGATGTTCTTTTTTTTTAAAGCAGAAATGGCAATCACTTCGCGTGCATACGCCCTGGCGCTGAAAAAGCTTCGTGCTTCCTCCACCTTTTCCTGACTGCTCTCATCGCTTTTATTCAACACCAGGATGGCCGGTGACCCGAGTTTCAGGGCGGTAAAAAGCCGGTCATTCTCCTCCCAATCGTCCCGGACATCCACCAACAGCAAGGCCAGATCAGCATCCTCGATCGAATTGCGGACGGCCTGCATCATCTTTTCATGCAATTTATATCGCGGTTCGATGATCCCAGGGGTATCCGAAAAAATGACCTGGTAGTCCTTTTCAGTCAGGATGCCTTTGATGCGATGACGGGTCGTCTGTACTTTCGGCGAGACAATAGCAAGCTTTTCACCCATGAGGGCGTTCAGCAGGGTGCTTTTCCCGGCGTTTGGTTTACCAAATATGGAGACGAATCCGGACTTCATAGTTGTCGACGCGGCCCGGCGCTACAGCGCCGGGCCGCAAAGGTATAAAAAAAGGGCCTCATCGAGGCCCAGACGTTGTTGCGAAGGGTGGGATCGAACCACCGACCTTCGGGTTATGAGCCCGACGAGCTACCGCTGCTCTACTTCGCGATGTGGAGGGCAAAGGTACGACTCTTTGCCTTCCCAGCCAAATAAATGGAAATATTTTCCGAGCCGGGGGCGGCCGGATTCAGGAGACTTTTTTGATAGCGCTTGCCCCGCTGAAGTGGGTTTCGCGAATGACCCCCGTTCCTTTATAATAGACATTGCTGGCGCCGGACAGCGATGCAGAAAGCTCTTTATTTACCGTGATTTGAATATCCGAGGCGCCGGAAGCATCCACGGCGCAGCTCTGCGTTACCAGGTCATACCCTTTGATATGGCTGGAGCCGGAAGAGCTGAAGCTTGCCATATCGGACACCACCCCGGTAAGACGGGCGTCTGAAGCTCCGCTCTGTTCCATCTTGAGCTGCTTTACATTCACCGCCCCCTTGAAATCGCTGGCCCCGGAAAGATTTACGACCAGCCGATCGCCCGCGATGATCCCGTCGACAAACACATCACTCGCCCCGGCTGCGGTCAATCGATCCAGCGTAGTAAAGGACACATAGGCCTTCAACTTGTAATCATGCACCGTCCAACCATGCGGAAGACTGATCCGCAGAATGCCATCGACCACTTCAGTCCTGATACGATCGCGCATTTTAATGTCCCTCGCGCTGACCACTACCGTCTCGATATCTCCCTGGCTCAGATACAGATCGATGCCATCGGATACTTCGATGCCGTGATATCCTTTTAGCGGTCGCACCTCCGCATTCGGATCATGTACGATCGTCTTCTGCGCCCGGATGGTCAGCACCAGCAAACTCGCAACGACTAAAAGATACGTTTTACGCATAGGGTAAATTTAAGGATTAATCCCGATGGGAAATACTTCCCGATCCGCTGGCATGCGATTCTCTCACCACACCATTCCCTTTATAGTGGACATCGCTGCCGCCGCTGGCATCGGCCGTCAGCTCTTTGTTGACGGTGATATAGGCGTCACTGCCGCCGGTTGCTTCTACATGACAATTATCGGCGATGAGATCATAACCATGAAAATCGCTGCCGCCGCTGGTATGGACATACAGGTTGGTAGCCGAACCGCTGATATAGGAGTCGGAACCTCCGGATTGCCGGATCGTCAGTTCACCGACAGCCATTTTCCCATGCATATCGCTCCCGCCGGAAAGATCCATAGTCAGCCTGTCGGATCTCAGCGGGCTTTCGAAATACACGTCCGATCCGCCCGAGGCATGAAGCATGTCGATGGTCTTGCAGGAGACATAGGCCTTCATGTGCTGGTTACCCCAGTGATTCCAATGCCAGCCCTGGTTATCGATATAGATCTCCAATACGCCGTTCTTTACCTCAGCGACGATCCGGTTGCGGACTTCGGGATCTGCGGCGCTGACCGCCACGGCTTCCTCATTGCCCTGCGTCAAATACAGATCGATGCCGCTGGAGATATGGATGCCATGAAAACCAGCCGCGTTGCGCTTTTGCGCATTCCTGTCGTTGATGACCTTCCCGTCCTGGGCGAAACCAAGGCGGCCGGCGAATAGAAAAGCAGTAAGGAGTAGTATATTTCTCATAATCATGTTTTTTTAAAGACAAACCGAGATAGTAGATGTTGCATCCTCCTCTGGGACGGCCATCCTTTTGAAAAAGTTACAGCCGTAGGCGAAAAAGCCCCTATCTTTGTGGTCAGTTCCTCGGGGTGCTGTCCCGCCGAAAGGCCGGACGGCTGAGAAATACCCGCAGAACCTGATCAGGGTAATGCCTGCGCAGGGAAGGTCTCCAATCTACTGTCTCCCCCTTCGCGGTATTCCCGTTTTAAGACATCGAAAACTATTGCAGGATGAAAAATCTACTGGCTCTGCTTTGTCTGATGGGGATCATTACGGTCTCTTATGCGCAAACCGACACCACCCGGCGTACATACGACTCCCTCAAATTATTTTTGCAACCCGTCGAAGTCCGTGCCTTGCGTGCAGGAGAAAAAGCGCCCTTCACCAAGACGGATATCAATAAGAAACAGATCGAAGAAACCAACGTCGGACAGGACCTCCCCCTCCTTCTCAACCAAACACCCTCCGTCATGATCAATTCCGATGCCGGCAACGGTGTCGGCTATACGGGTATCCATATCCGCGGGACCGACGATTCGCGAATCAACATGACATTGAACGGTATCCCTTACAACGATCCGGAAGAACAAGCCCTCTTTTTCGTCGATATCCCCGATCTTGCCTCGTCCGTGGGAAGCATCCAGATACAGCGCGGTGTCGGAACCTCGTCCAATGGCGCCGGCGCATTTGGCGCCACCCTGAATTTTTCCACCAATGAATTCAATGAGAAACCCTACGCCGAATTCAACAACAGCTACGGGTCCTTCAAAACCTGGAAAAATACGCTCAGGGCAGGGTCCGGGCTGATCGACGGGCATTTCACCGTTGACATGCGGCTCTCGCGAGTCAGCAGCGATGGGTATATCGACAGGGCCACCAGCGATCTCAAATCACTGTATTTCTCGGCGGCATGGTATGACAAACGATCCTCGATCCGGTTCAACCTCCTGCAAGGCACCGAAAAAACATACCAGGCCTGGAACGGTATCCCGCAGGCCAAATGGGAAGGCAATCTCCCCGCACTGCAACAGCACTACGAGAATAATGTCGGCTCGCTCTATTTCAATAGCCAGGATTCGCTGAACCTTTTCCGTTCCAGCAACAATACCTACAACTATTTCACCTACAAGAACCAAACGGACAACTACTGGCAGAACCATTATCAATTATTCTTCAATCACCGGTGGAGCGATGCGCTGGCGCTGAACAGCGCGATTTTCCTCACCCGCGGTTATGGTTATTATGAGGAGTATCACAACCAGGGCGATTCGGCCAATGCCAAATACACGGCCTATGGTCTGCCGCCCTTTGAAGCGGGCAACGTCGTTTTTCAAAGCACGGATCTTATCCGGCAACGCTGGCTGGACAACTATTTCTATGGGACGGTGCTATCGCTGCAATACAAACAGAACAATACCCAGCTGGTGCTGGGCGGTGGCTGGGACAGGTTTGACAACAAACATTACGGCTATGTGCTGTGGGCGGCCAATGGCGGGTTTCCCGACAACTATCGCTATTATTGGGAGCCCGCCATCAAGATCGACTACAATGTCTATGCGAAATGGCAGCAACAATTGGGCGAGAGATGGACGACCTTCGCCGACGTCCAATACCGCCATCTCGATTACGAGGTGGATGGTTTCGACGACAACCCTTCCATCCTCGTCCATCCGAAATACGACTTCATCAATCCCAAGATCGGGGTCACCTATACGCACCACGACTGGCAGGCTTATTTCTCGTATTCGTTGGCCAGCCATGAGCCTAACAGGGATGATTTCGAGGCAGGTCTCACCGAACAACCGCGTCCCGAAATGCTGCACGATCTCGAATTGAGCCTGCAAAAAAAGGCACCGCTTTATTCCTGGTCCATCACCGGCTATTATATGCGTTATCATGATCAGTTGGTCCTCACCGGAAAGATCAATGACGTAGGCGGCTATACGCGCACCAATATCCCGCGCAGCTACCGGCTGGGGATCGAGTTGCAGGGGAACATCCGGCCGTCGGATTGGTTCACCGCCGACGCCAACCTGGCGCTCAGCCGCAACAAGGTTTTCGATTATACCGAATACGACGATGACTATGACAATGGCGGCCAGGTGAGCCATGGCTACAAGACAACGGATATCTCTTTCTCGCCGGACATCGTATCCGCCGCCACGGTGAATTTCATACCGACGAAAAACCTCACGGTGAGTCTGCCCGCAAAGTATGTCGGCAAGATCTATCTCGACAACGCGCAGCAGGAAGATCGAAAACTAGACGGCTATTACGTACAAAATCTCCGCTTGCTATATAAGTTTACGCATGGTCCCGGCAAGGAGACGGATCTGATCTTCCAGTTGAACAATGTCTTCAACAAACGATATACCCCCAACGGCTATACGTATAGTTACGTCTACGGTGGACAGCTCGTGACAGAGAACTTCGTTTTCCCCATGGCGGGCACGAATTTCATGCTGGCTGTGAATATTAAATTGTAACTTCAGCTATGCTGAAATCCTTTCTGCTCCTGAGCCTGACCGCCGCCGGCCTGCTGACGCACGCCCAGTCCCCGGCCAAACGCCCCATGCGCCCCGCCGATATGTATCGACTTCCATCAGTCAGCGACGCACAACCCTCGCCTGATGGCAAATGGGTATCCTATACGCTCTCTGCTATCGACTCATTGAAGGATAGCCGTAATTCGGATGTCTGGATGATCAGCCGGGACGGGAGCCAGGATATACAGCTCACCAATTCCCCCGACGGAGAATCACGGGCCCGCTGGTCGCCCGACGGCAAGTGGCTCTCGTTCTTGTCGGGCCGCACCTCCTCGCCCCCGGACCCGAAAGGCGCGCAGGTCTGGCTGATGGATCGCCGCGGCGGTGAAGGCCGCCGGCTGACGACGTTCAAAGGAGGGGTAGGCGATTATGCCTGGAGCCCCGATTCAAAGAAGCTCCTTCTCACTCTCACCGATCCCGATCCGGAGGATACCGGCAAGATCAAAACCACCAAACCTTATGTCATCGATCGTTACCAGTATAAGGAGGACGTCGAAGGCTACCGGTACAAAAAGGTGCATACCCATCTCTACCTCTTCGACATCGCGACAAAAAAACTCGACACGCTGACGCGCGGGGACCGTGACGAAGAGTCGGCGGTATGGAGTCCCGACGGGCAGTCCATCGCCTTCGTCAGCAATCGTTCTGAAGACCCCGACAAGAATGAGAATACGGATATCTTTGTTATCGACGCGCGACCGGGTGCATCGATGCGTCGTCTCACCGACTGGAAAGGCAGCGACAACGGCCCCCGCTGGAGTCCGGATGGCAAATCCATCGCTTATACCCGCTCGGTCTCCGATGAGGACTATCACATGTACGACGAACCGGTGCTCTGCGTCATTCCGGCAGCCGGTGGTGAACCCCGCTTCCTGAGCCGCCAGCTCGATCGCCCCGTATTCAATCCAAGATGGTCGCCCGATGGACGATCGATCCTTGCGCTGGTAGCGGATAACCGTGAGCAGTATGTGTCCCGGTTTCCGGTCGGCGGTGGTGCCATCACCCCGATTGCCCAAGGACAGCGGGTCTTCAACTCACTGGAGCAGATGGGTGACGGATGGATCACCCTGAGCAGCGAACCGCAAACTCCGACGGAGATCTATGTGATGGCGGGCGACGGACAAACGCGCCGGCTGACCCATCATACCGACGCGTTCCTGGAACCTCTCGAGTTGGCGAAAGTCATTCCCTTCCAGTCAAAAAGCGCCGATGGCACCCTTATTTCCGGCCAGTATTTCCTTCCGCCCGGACTACCCGCCGGCGAAAAACATCCGACCATTCTCTACATCCACGGCGGCCCCGTAGGCCAGGACGCCTTCGATTTCGATCTCAGCCGGCAGATGCTGGCAGCAGGCGGATATGTGGTGGTGGCGGTGAACTATCGCGGCAGCAGCGGACGTGGTGTGGAATTCAGCAAGACCATATCCGCGGATTGGGGAAATAAGGAAGTCCTGGATCTTCATGGTGCAGTAGATTGGCTGGTGAAGCAGGGCATTGCCGATTCCACCCGGCTGGGTGTGGCGGGATGGAGCTATGGAGGGATCCTTACCGACTATCTCATCGCATCCGATACCCGTTTCAAGGCGGCAAGCAGCGGCGCCGGAACGGGATTCACGCTTTCGCTCTATGGCGTCGATCAGTATATCAACCAATATAACAACGAGCTCGGGCCACCCTGGAAATCCATCGACCGGTATTTAAAGATCAGCTATCCATTATTGAAGGCGGACAGGATCAGGACACCGACCCTGTTCCTCAGCGGCGAGAAAGACTTCAATGTCCCAACCGCCGGCAGCGAGCAGATGTATCAGGCGCTCCGAACCCTCGGGGTCCCGACCGAGCTGATCATCTATCCCGGCCAGTTCCATGGGATCAGTATCCCTTCATATCAACGCGACCGGCTCGATCGGTGGCTGGCCTGGTTTAGGAAATATTTGCGGTAAAACCGCGGCCGGCGTAGCCGGCCGCGACCACAAGGAGCCAAAACGATTCACCCAGGCGAGCATTCCGCCCGTAAGGTTCCTGACGTTGGTAAAACCTGCCGACTCGAGGATCATACATGCCTGACCGCTGCGGTTGCCGCTGCGACAATAGCAGATGACCTCCTCGCTCTTCCAGCTATCGATACCATCGGTGTCCATCATGCGGATTTTCCCCAGCGGTATAAATTCGCCGCCGATGTTGAATTCGGCGCGTTCAGCCGGTTCGCGGACATCCAGGAGATGCAGGGTTTCGCCGGCATCGAGCCGGGTCTTGACTTCCTCAACAGAAATAGCTTGCATAATAAGATTGCTTTGAATGGTATATATATAATCAATAAGCGGCCGGCGCCGGCCCTGTATGAGCGGAATCGGTCCCCGGCACCGGCTTCTGTATCCCAAGCCGGATATCGATGGCCTGGCCGGGACGAATGCGGTTGACCTGCCCCTCGTCATTGAACTGTTTGGGTTCCTGCCAATAAATATAGGACTCAGACGAATCTCTGACCTCCTTGTCGGGCATGACCACGCCAAAAATGAGCCCCATGGAGTCCAGACGGGCCTTGGCCTGGAGATAGGTCAGCCCGGTCAGATCCGGAACGATAAAACCCTGACCACTTCCGATGCCGGTGCCGAGTACCAGCGTAATGGAGCTGCCCTCCTGGATCTGCGTACCGGGTTTGATGGTCGACCCGTGATATAGCTGGTCAAGGACAGAGTTGCGCGCATAATCCGGCTTGAAGATCGTATCTCCCACTTTCAACCCGTATTGCCGGAGAACGGCCTGCGCATTGCGGAAAGTCATGCTTACCAGGTTGGGCATCTGGATGATAGGCGCCTGCGACTGATTGATCGTAAGGTAGATGGTCCTGTTGACCTTGACCAGGTTGTCGGCTTCGGGGAATTGTTTTACCACCTGCAGCGGGCGCATGGTATCGTTGTACATCGAGTCTTGTATCTGCACATCGAAACCTGCCGATTCCAGGGTCTTTTTGGCTTCGGAATAGGACATCCCGGTGACGGAGGGTATTTTCATCGTATGGCCATGCTGGGTCAGAAGAGCCAGCGAACCCAGGAAGAGCAGCAGGAGGAGGAGCAGCAACACAATTCCTGCTACTATATTGACCCACAGCGGCTTGGAAGTAAGAAATTTAAACACTATAAATGGTTTTTAACAATGGACGGACAGCCGAAGATAAAGAAATTTGGGCTAACGCGCCAGGGCCTCCTCGATCAGCGCTGAATAAAAATCCTTCAGCGACCACCCCGCCGCCCTCAGTTGCTGCGGCACGATACTGGCTTCGCTCTGTCCCGGTACCGTATTGACTTCCAGCATGAAAGGCTCACCCTTTTCCTCATTGTAGATAAAATCGATCCGAATGATCCCCCGGCAATTGAATACCTGGTAGATCCTTTTAGCCGCGGCCCGCACCTTGACTGCCACCGCCTCATCCACCTGCGCCGGGGTTATCTCTTCATTAAGTCCCGCCGTATACTTGGCCTCAAAATCGAAGAATTCCTTTTTACTCTTCACTTCCGTAAAAGGAAGGGTAATGATCTCACCTTTCGAACGAAATACCCCGATGGTGAACTCCCTGCCTGCGATGAATTCTTCGACCAATACTTCACTGTCCTCGCGGAACGCCTTCTCGATGGCGGCTCCCAGCTCTTCCGACGGAGCATTCACCTTCGACATGCCGATGCTCGAGCCTCCATTGTTGGGCTTGACAAAGACCGGGAACTGCAAGCGACGCGTCACTTCATCCGGACTCATGATCCGATCTTTAATAAGAAGTACGCTGCGGGCCACATGGATGCCGCTGAAGGCAGCCAGCGCCACGGTAAACCGTTTGTTGAAAGTGACTGCGCTGACAGCCGCATTACAGCTGCTGTACGGCAGGCCGAGCATGTCGAAATAACCCTGCAGTTTACCGTCCTCACCCGGAGTCCCATGGATGCCGATGAGAATGGCGTCAAAACGGATCTTTTCCCCGATCGTGATGGAGAAGTCATTCTTATCGACCGGGATTTTCCTGCCGTCTTCCGCAGGATGGAACCAGCCTTCCGGCGTGATATCGATGCGGTAAACCGTATAGCGGTCGTAATCCAGATTGTTCTGAATGGTAATGGCGCTGTTGTAGGAGATAACCGATTCACCGGAATATCCGCCGGTGACGAAGGCGATATTGGGCTTCATGAAACGAAAA
>DASYSV010000562.1:0-6944 GCA_036010185.1 Puia sp. | reverse complement strand
TGCACGGACAGTATCGGGTTCGGGGTGTTTTTGGAGCTCGCGTAAAGCAGAATCGCGGTCGCGCTCGAATGCCCGCTGGTAGGAGTCGGGTTGTGCAGGCAGCAGGGTGGGGGCGGCGATCAATAAGATCGTCGTGATTGCCGCCAGGAGGGGGTATCGATGAGCGCGGTGCATGCGGGGAGAGGGATTTGGTCCGTAAAGGTTATAAATAAATCCGTATTAAAAAATCACTCCTTTACGTGATAAGGAATTTTCAGAAAGGGGGGAACTTGGGGGCTATGAAAAAATTGACGCTCCTCATCCTGGGGCTGGCCCTTGTCCCTGCTACCTGGGCCCAGTCCTGGAGCCTTACCGGGAATGCAGGTACCAATCCTTCCGTCAACTTTATCGGGACGACGGATAATCAATCTTTGCAATTCAAGGTGAACAATACCAATTCCGGGCAGCTCGGTGTCACGGGTATGACGGCATTCGGCTATGGGGCGGCGCAGAACGGCAGCGGCACTATCAGCACGGCCATAGGGTACAGGAGTCTCTTTTCGAATCCGGGATACGAGAATGTGGCCGTAGGCGGTTATACCCTTTATTATAATAATGGCGGCGCCTATAATACCGCCGTGGGTTTTGGCGCGGGAGAGTTGAATACTACCGGCTCGTATAATACCAGCATGGGTTATGGTGCGATGGTGCTGACCAATACCGGGCATGACAACACAGCCATGGGGTATAGTGCGATGCGCGGTAATACTTACGGCGCGTATAGCACAGCCCTTGGGGACGATGCGTTATTTGGTACGACAGGATCGCAATATAATACCGCGGTAGGCTATAATGCGGGCTCGAGCTTCGACCTGGGGTATAACAACGTCCTATTGGGCGCCAACTGCCAGGGCAGTTTTTCGGGACAATACAATATGGTCGCCGTCGGACAGGGGGTGGTCTGTCCGGATAACAGCACGGCGAGGATCGGCAATTCCGCGACATGGTCCATCGGCGGTTGGGCCGGGTGGAGTAATTTCAGCGACGGGCGATACAAGAAGGATGTCAAAGAGGATGTGAAAGGGTTGGAGTTCATCCTCAAGTTGAGACCGATCACCTACCGGCTGGATGTAACCGGGCTCAGCGCCCGGCTTGGAGAGAATAGTGGAAAGGAATGGGATCGGCAGATGAAAGCCGCGATTGCCGATAAAGAGAAAATGGTATTCACGGGATTCGTTGCGCAGGAGGTAGAGAAGGCTGCCGATTCGTTGGGTTTCCAATTCAGCGGAGTCGACAAGCCGAAGACGGAGAATGGGTTATATGCGTTACGCTATGCAGATTTCGTGGTGCCGCTCGTGAAGGCCATACAGGAGCAGCAGGCGATGATCCAGACGTTGCAGGCGCAGGTGCAGGCCTTGCAGCAACAGGCAGACGTAGCGATCGTGCTGCAGGAGAATGGGGGTGAGAGGGTCAGCACTTATCCGGACCCGGTAGTCAGTGCAATGACGGTGAGCGTGCATACCCAGAATGCGGGCGCGGGGATATTGAGCGTGTATGATGCCGGAGGTCAGTTGGTGCGGCAGATGAATGTGAGTCTTCAGGAAGGTTTGAATAAGTTCAGCCTGTCGATGCCAATGGTCGCGTCCGGGTACTATACATTGAAGATCGATTGGGGCAATAATAATCATAAGAGTGTGGGGTTTGTGAAGGCGAATTAGTATCTTCCGATACTAAACCTCCATCAAACATGAGAAAGCTGCTGCTCTCGGGCTGCGCCCTCTTTTTCTCCATAACAGTCATTTCGCAGGATCTCAACAGCTATCTTAAACCTCTTAAATGGCGGAATATCGGACCGTTTCGCGGCGGGCGATCGGTCACGTCGTGCGGTGTCGTAGGTGACCCGATGGTGTATTATATGGGCACCACGGGTGGAGGCGTTTGGAAAACGGAGAATGCGGGTTGGTCGTGGGTAAATGTTTCGGATGGATATTTCAGGACGGGGTCGGTGGGAGCTGTGGCCGTAGCGGAGAGTGATCCGAACGTGGTCTATGTCGGGATGGGTGAGCACGCGCCGCGGGGGGTGATGAGCAGCTATGGCGATGGGGTCTATAAATCGACGGATGCGGGGAAGACTTGGAAGAAAATGGGATTGGATCTGACGCGGCATATCTCGGCGATCCGTATCCATCCTTCGAATCCTGATATCGTATATGTCGCGGCGCAGGGCGCTGTGTATGGGGCTACTGAGGACCGGGGCGTGTATGAAAGTGTCGATGGCGGGGTGACGTGGAAGAAGGTGCTCTACGTCGATGAGCATACGGGATGCGCCGATCTGAGCATGGATCTGCATAATCCCCGGATACTGTATGCAGCGATATGGGATTATCAGCGTCTTCCGTGGGAGATACGCAGCGGTGGAAAAGGCAGCGGGTTGTATAAGAGTACGGACGGCGGCGCTACGTGGACGCGGATGGAAAAGGGGTTGCCGAAGGAAATGGGTAAGATGGGCATCTCGGTATCGGGTGCGAATCCCGACAAGGTGTATGCCCTGATCGAAAGTAACTCGCAGAAGGAGGAAGGCGGGTTGTTCGTGTCGGATAATGGCGGTGCGAGCTGGAACCGTGTCAGCAAGGATCACCGGCTGGTGCAGCGCGCCTGGTATTATCTCGAAGTGTTCGCCGACCCTCAAAATGAGAATATCGTCTATGTTTTGAACTCGCCGGGTCTGAAGAGTATCGATGGGGGCAGGACGTGGAGTGATTTGCACGGGACGCATGGCGACTTTCATCAGCTGTGGATCAATCCCCGTAACGACCGGAACATGATCATCAGCAATGACGGAGGGGCTGCAGTCACCTTCGACGATGGTGACACCTGGAGCACGCAGAACAATCAGCCGACGGCGCAATTCTATCGGATCAGTGTGGACAATCTTTTTCCATACAGGCTTTATGCAGGGCAGCAGGACAACACCTCGGTGATGATCACCAGCCGTAATACACGCGGAGGATCCATCGGGGAAAAAGACTGGGGGTATTCGGCGGGTGGCGAAAGTGCTTTTCTCGCCTTCGATCCCGACAGTCCGCGTTATGTGATGGGCGGGAGCTATCAGGGGACCGTCGAAGTGCTGGACATGGTCAGCGGGGAAGGCAAGGAGGTCATGATCTCCCCGATACAGTACCAGAGTCTGGACCCGAAGGATATGAAATACAGGTTCAACTGGAATGCGCCGATCATCTATTCCCGGTGGGAGCGGGGTGCCTTTTATCACGGGGGGAATCGTCTTTTTAAAACGACGGATATGGGTCGCAACTGGGAGGTGGTATCGCCTGATCTTACCCGTCATGATACGGCGCATATGGGAACGAGTGGGGTACCTTATACCAATGAAGGGGCAGGTGGGGAAAATTATTGTACGCTGGCTTATGTGTTGGAATCGCCTTTGGAGAAAGGCGTGATCTGGACGGGGAGCGATGATGGCGTAGTGAGTCTGACACGGGATGGCGGCAAGACCTGGAGCAATGTGACGCCTGCGGGGTTGGCCGAGTGTCTGGTGAACTGTATCGAAGTGTCGCCTTTCGACAAGGCGACGGCATATATTGCCACTACGAGATATAAGTTCAATGATCTGGCGCCGGGGCTTTATAAGACTTCGGACTATGGGCGAACGTGGAAGAAGATCGATAATGGGATACCTATGGGCGCCTACACCCGGGCGATCCGTGAGGATGATGTGCGGCCCGGGCTTTTGTATGCGGGGACGGAGACGGGGCTTTATATGTCGACGGATGGAGGCGCGCATTGGCAGCAGTTGCAGTTGAACCTGCCGGTTACGCCGATCACGGATCTTAAGATCCATCAGGGGAATATGATAGCGGCTACGATGGGTCGCGGGTTTTGGATATTGGATGATCTGTCTGCCTTGCGGCAGATGGTCATGGGCGGATCGCGAAAGGACCTCGTGTTATATACTCCGGGTGATGCTTACCGGGTGTCGGGGAATAGCACATTGGACAAGGTCGTGAAGGACGCGGGGCTGGAGAGGCCGCGGCCCGCGTTGGCGGGAACGAATCCTGCGACGGGAGTGGTAATGTATTATCAGTTGCCGGAGGGGCGGGATTCGGGTAAGAAGCTGACGTTGGAGATATTGGATGAGGGTGGGCATCTCGTGCGGCGGTATAGTACTAAAGGGGATTCGACGCTGGTGTCTTTTGAGGGGGGGCCGTCGCCGGATGTGACGATGACGGATCGGGTGGGACTGAATCGTATGGTTTGGGATATGCGGTATCCCACGGTGCCGGGAGTGCCAACGGTGTTCATCGAGGGAAGTTATGAAGGGAGGAAGGCTGCGCCGGGTGTTTATCGGGCGAGGTTGACTTATGATACTTCCGTCCGGACGGCCACATTTCGGGTTCTTGCCGATCCGCGGATCGCAGCCACGGCTGCGGATTATGCGGAGCAACAGGAGTGGCAGGCTCGTGTGGAAGACGGGATCAGGGACATACATGGATCTGTGTTGAGGTTGCGGAAGGTGCGCCGGCAGATCAGTGAGGTGGCGGAGCTGTTGGGTTCGAGGCAGGATATGAAGGAAGTGGTGGACAGCGGCAGGAAGATCAATGCGAGGTTGTTGAAATGGGAGGAGGAGCTGGTGCAGAACAAGGCGCAGAGCAATGACGATATCATCAATTTCATCAACAAGCTGAGTGCGGACTATATTTTTCTGAAAGGGGAGATGGATGCGAATGTACCGTATGTGACGCAGGGGCAGAAGACGCGGTATGCGGAGCTGGATGCGCAATGGAAGGTGTTGCGGGCGCAGATGAATGGGTTGTTGGAGAAGGATGTGAAGGGATTCAATGCGTTGTGTCGGGAGAAGGCGTTGGAGAAGGTGATCGTGCCGGAGGAATAGGGCGGGGGCGGGCGCGGGTGTCAACCTCCGAATTGCTGCATGAAATCCTCCTTGTAGGACCGGCCGATCGGCAGGACCTCTTTGCCGATCCTCACTTCCTGCTCGGTAAAAGATTGTATCGCATCCACATTGATCGCATAGGACCGGTGGATACGGACGAGCCTGCTTCCAACCGTCTTCTCCATGAATTGGTTGAGGCCTATGCGTAAGGGGTACTTTCCCTCTGTGGTGATGAGATGAACATAATTACTTTCGGCGGCGAGGTATAGGATGGAGGACAGTCCGATCTTTACGAACCGGTTGTTTAATTTCACGAAAAGCTGATCTTTCCAGAGCAGTAGCTGCTCTCTATCCGTCCCGGCAGCGCGGCTTGCATCGCAGGTATTCGGCTGCTGTTTCGCAAATCCCTCCAATGCCAGTTCCACCGCGACGAGTACATTGCTGATATGATACGGCTTTACCAGGAAGGCCGCCGGACAAGTCTCCTTCAGGATCTTGCGCATGGGTCGTTAGTATTTCGCCGGCTGGCCGGGTTTGGGCATGGATTCGCGGATGAACTTTCTGAGATTCTCGTTCGCTTCGGCAAGATCGGGTTTGCGCAGGTAGAGCATGTGTCCGCTGCGATACCCTTCCCAGTGAAGGCGGTCTTTCAGTCTGCCGCTGGGGTCCAGTTGCCAAAGGCTGTATTCGGCATTGAAGAAATCGCAGGCGCCGTCATAGTAGCCGGATTGGATGAGCAGGTGCAGGTTGGGGTTCATGGCGATGGCCTGACGGAGATTTTCACCGACATGGTTGTTCTGGTTGTCCCAGGGGAAAGTGGGGCCGAACATCAGATAGCGGAGATCCGTCTTATAACGGAGGTCTTCGCGCAAATAGATATTGATCGCGGGTGTGAATTCATGCAGCCAGGAGGTGAGTTCGGCATTGTAGTCGGGGCGGTCGCCTGCTTCTTCGCGGTCGATGCCCTTATAGCGCGAGTCGAGCCGGCCGACGGTATAGCCTTTGTCTCTCAATAGCTCTTTCCAGAAGAATTGGGTAGGTATCTCAAGATTGTTTTGGAGTACGGCTTTTTCGCTGAGGCCTATATAACGTGCAAGCTTAGCCGCGAGGGAAATGCGTTTGGCGCTATCGATGAAACCGCCTCGGGCGAGGGCCGGGATCAGCTCGTTGATCGTAAAATCTTCCACTTCGGGCAAATAGGCCGTGAGGTCCTTGTTTTGGAGATCGGGGGCGAGGGCCTTGTGATACCAGGCGGTTGCGGCATAGTAGGGCACGAGCAGCGACATTCTTACATAGTCGCTGCGGACGATGCCAAGGTCGGTGGGGGATACGAGGACGACGCCGTCGAGGTACATCCATTGGTTGTTCTGCAGCTCGAGGGCAAGACCGGATACGCGGGTGGTTCCGTAGCTCTCTCCAATGAGGAACTTGGGGGACGCCCAGCGATTCTTACGCGACACGAACGTGGAGATCCATTCGGCAAGGTATTTAATATCCTCGTTGACGCCATAGAACCTGGTAGCCTGGACGTCTTTGTTTGCGGGGCGCGAGAAGCCGGTGTTTACCGGGTCGATATAGACGATGTCAGCCACGTCCAAAATGGATTGCGAGTTCTCCGTCACGCCATAAGGCTCGATGGGATATCCTTCATCGTCCAGTTTGAGTCTGCGGGGACCTGTGTAGCCTATCTCCATCCATACGGAAGGGGTCCCGGGGCCGCCGTTGAAGGAGATGACGAGGGGGCGGGCATCGCGGTCTTTTGTATTTACGTCGGAACGTTCATAGTAAGTGTAGAATACGCCAGCGATCGGTTTGCCGTCATCGTCCCAGACGGGAATGGTGCCGGCTGTAGCCGTGTAAGGAACGCGTTGGCCCTTGATAGTGACTTCGGCCTGCGTCGTCACGGAGGAATCCAGGTTGAGCGTGCGGCTGCCGGGGACGGGACGTTCGGAGGAGCGTTCGGCTGGTCTTGCGGCAGGTGTGTTCTCGGATTCGCCCCTCGGTTGGCCGGGGGTTCTTTGGGCGTAGCTTTGGCTAAGGAGGAACGCGCAGAAGG
>DASYSV010000522.1:0-21890 GCA_036010185.1 Puia sp. | reverse complement strand
TGCCATTGACCTCCGACGCATTGGTGACGTTGGCGAAATTGAAACCTCCCCGTATCCCTATACCGATGCCGCCACCGGAGCTTTGCGATTTGGGAGGGGGAGATTGTTGCGGTTGCTGCTGGGCGAAAAGGGCGAAAGGGGTTAGCAGGAGCAGGAACAAAATGCTCGGTTTCATATTTTTTTTCTTCAAAGTATAAAAAGGAAGAACCGCGGGCAATAGAACAAAAGTTAGAGGCGGGGCGGACGGGTCGAATCGGCGTCGTTGCGGTATACTTTATTAATGGCTTCGGTACGGTTTTGCACGTGTAGCTTCTCATAGATATGATGGATATGCTGGCGGACCGTACTGGTGCTGACGGAGAGCTGATTGGCGATCTCCTTATACAGGAGTCCGCGGGCCAATAGGTGGAGGATGTCCGTTTCACGGGGGGAAAGGACCGAATTTTCGGGGGATGGAATGGTGCGGGGGGGTTGCTGGAAGTGTTTTACCAGTTTGCGCGCGATGTTGGCGCTCATCGGGGATCCGCCGCGATGAAGCTCTTTCAGGGCCTCGATGATATGCGGCAAACCGGTGCTTTTCAGCAGGTATCCCGATGCGCCGGCCTGGAGGGCTTCGACAACCTTCTCATCGTCGGCATAGACGGTGAACATCATGAACTGGGTAGCCGGCACCAGCGATCTGATCTGCCTGATACAGTCGATGCCGTTGGTTCCCGGCAAATTGATATCCATGATCACGACATCGGGTTTCAGTGTGATGATGCCCTGTGCGGCCTCGTCGGCGGTTTTATAGGCGCCGGTGAGGGACAGATCGGTATCCAGGGAGAGGAAGTTCCCCAGGCCCTCCCGGACCTCGTCGAGATCCTCCACTATGACAATGGTGATGGGCATGGCGGAGGCGTTATGACAATGGATATGGGCATGATGGCGGTGTGAGACGGTGAATGTATGATCAATTGCAATATCCTGAAATAGTACGAAAGTTACGGGGGAAAGTGCGGGGTGCCCGATGAAGCGTGGGTTGGGGCTGAAAGCGCGGAGTACTTGTGGAAGCGCGGGGTGGAGCTGAAAGCGTGGGAGAGTGCGGGGTGCCCGATGAAGCGTGGGGGACAATGGGGCGGGGCGGTGGGGGGGATGGGTTAGTCCGGCAGGGGCACCGTAAGCCGGATGACGGTACCGTCGACGTGGCGGATCTGCAGTTGGCCGCCGATGTCGTTTACGCGATGCCGCATATTGTTGAGTCCGTTGCCGGAGGGCCGGACGCCGGCCGGATCGAATCCGACGCCGTCGTCTTCGATGACGATGGTGAGGTCTTTGCCTACGATCATCCGTATCGTCACGTTGCGGGCCTTCGAATGCTTTACGATATTGTGCAGGGCTTCTTTGATGGTGAGATATACATTCCGCCGGAATTCGCCGCTGACGAAACGTGAAACGCCGTCCGCGGGCGGCGCATCGAGGGTGCAGGGAATGCCTGATTGTTCGAGATATTCGGCCGCATAGGAGCGCGTATAGGAAAGCAGGTCGTTCAGCGAGTCGTTCTTCTCGTTGAGGGCCCAGACGATCTCCCCCATTTTGTCGATCATTTCATTGGCATAACGGCCGATGCTGCCTACATCATCCTGGACGGGCTGGCCCATCTGTTTTTTCATGTGAATGGTCTCACTGAGGAATTTTATCCGCGAGAGGCCCGCGCCGAGGTCATCATGCATATCGGTGGCGATCCGCGTCCTTTCTTTTTCGACGGCCTGTTTCTTTTCGAGCCGCGTGCGTTGTATTTCCAGCCGGCTTCGGATATAGATACGGATGAGTGCGGCGATGACGGCCGCGCAGGCGAGTACGAACAGGGTCCGGAACCACCAGGTCTGCCACCAGGGCGGGAGAATGATGAAGGACCAGGCAGCCGTCTTATCGGGATAGCGGCCGGTCAGGAATTGCGCTTTGACATGCAGGGTATATTTCCCGGGCGGGAGGTTGACAAGGCCGATGTCGGGCCTGGAGGAGGGGGTGCTCCATTTCGGATCGCGGCTTCCTTCGAGCCGCCAGGAATATCTCGTGAGGCCTTCGTTGATGAAGGTGGGCGCACCGACGAAAAAGGAGAGGGTATTGCGGTTATAGGGCAGGGTTAGGGGGGTGCGGGAGCCGGCGGCGGAGGGGGTTGAGGAATTGGCGGAGGGAGTTGAGGGGTTGGCTGAAGGGTTTGAGGGATTGGCGGAGGGGATCGAGGGGTCGGTAGCAGGGCCTGCGGCGGGGTCGGTGGGAAAGGCTGTGACGGGTTCGTCGCCGACCTGGATGCTGGAAAAAAGAACATTCGGTGAATAATCGCCTGCTTCTCCGGCCAGCCGCGAGATCTTCATGACGCCTCCGCGTGCCAGTGCCCAACAGATATTTCCCGCGGCGGACACGACCTTGTAAACGGCATCATACCGATCGCTGGAAAGAGTGATATTGTCGATGATGACCCGCCCATTCCGGAGACGGACCCTGTCGAGACCGGTAGGACTACTGGCCCAGATATTTCCTTCGGGGTCGCAGTGGAGGAAATTGATGAAATTCTCCGAGAGCCCGTCCTGCATCGTCAGCTGTCGTTCGAATACCAGGCTGTCGCCGGAGCTCCTCATACAATACATACCGCGGTCGCGGGTGCCGATCCACACTCTTCCCGTGGTGTCGATGGCCAGCGAACGCGGACTCCAGGGCGGTAATGTTCCCTTGCCATAATGGCGCAGGAGTCGTAGTGAACGCCGGTCTTTGTCGATGCCGTAGACGAATAATTCATTGCTTCGGGTGACGACCCAGATATGACCCGACCGGTCGACCGCCCCCTGATCGGCGAGATTGGACAGCGGCTGACGGAGCATCGTCGCGCCCGTGAAGACAGCCATTTGCATTCCCGGGTCCACCAGGTCTCCGGACCGGCTGAAAAACACCCTGCCATCGATATGACTAGTGTCATGCCAGACGGGATCGGCATAGAAGCGGTGGCCCTGGAAGCGAAGCGCATAGATATCGTGGTCCGAAACCATATAGGCCTTCTTTCCGATGGCGATGTTCGTGGGGAAAGGCAATGGTGACGCGCTGTGGAAGATCGTTTGTTTGTCGCCCTGCACGAGCAGCAGATCGTGGTGCATCATATCATAGAACCATACCGAATCCCCGGTGCCGTCGGCAGACAGATCGGTCACTGTAAAACCGGGCCTTAAGGAAGAATAGTATTGCACCTGCTGGCCGACCAGCTTGACTACCCCATTCTGTTCGTTGGCGAACCACATATTGTTCTCGCGGTCCTGGAGGATGTAATTGACGACACCGGCCGGGAGGCCATTGGACGGACCAAAGATCTGCCTGTCGCCGTTCGTTCCGAAACGCACTACCGCATCGGGAGACGATATCCAGAGATTGCCGGAGTGATCGAAGTACATGTAGTCGCCGATCAGCCCCGACACTTCGGCATAATGTTCGGGAGGTGGCAGGGGCCGGATCACCTCCTGCCGGAGGGCCGTCGTATCCAGCCGTCGGACACCGGTGGCCGTACCGATGAGGATATCGTGTTCGGGGGTTTCGATCACGGAAGCTATCGCTATGGTATCCGGAGAGATGGCGCATTTGCCCGTTGCCGGATCATAGACAAAGAGTGCGCCGGCGTGGACGATATTTTCGAGATTGGGATCGTTGACGATGAGCAGGCGTTGGTGCGACTCGATGGCATGGTTGAGGTATTTGCCCATTTCTTTGCCATGCGCATCTTTGAGGGGAACGTGAATAAAGCGATTGTTCTCGAAACGGAACAGCCCGTCGTCGCTGATAGCGTAGTAATGGCCGTCACTGGCCCGCAGCAGCTGATTGATCACAGGATAAAAATGATCGCTGGTGGCGACATCCTTCAGGATGCCGTGGACAAGACAATGGATCACCCGGGCATTGGGGATGACCCAGAGTGAATCGTCACCCATCTCGACTACGTCGTTGACCAGACCGGTCGCCAGGCCGTCCGCCGCGGTATAATTGATGAAACGCGCGCCGTCATAAACGCTAAGCCCGCCATAAGTGGCGAAATAGATACGACCACGGTGGTCCTGATAAAGGGCGCGGACGCGGTTGTTGACGAGGCCGTTGCGTGGTGTATAGCGGGCAAAATAATATTGCTGCGCATAGGTGGGATGTGCAGAAAGAATGGTCAGGAATGCGGCGATGCCGCAAATGAACGATGCCCGCATACTATATATTGATGCAGGGTCGGAAGAATGGCTTTCGTGGTTACGAGGTGGTGACGCGGACCTTATCCTTCATCATTTCGCGGACGGCGCCGGCGATAGCCGGCGCGTCATAACCGCATTCATGCTGAAGCTCCTTCGGCGAGCCGTGCTCGACGATGCGGTCGGGTATCCCAAGAATGCGTACGGTGGCATTATAGCCGTGGGCTGCCTGGAACTCGAGGATGGCCGAGCCGAATCCTCCGAGTACCGTCCCGTCTTCGACGGTGAGGATACGATCGTATCGTTGAAAGACTTCGTGCAGAAGCTGCGCATCGAGCGGCTTGACAAAGCGCATATCGTAGTGCGCAGGGTCGATGCCTGTGGTCCGCAGTTCGCGGATCGCTGCGGTGGCGAAATTACCCGGATGGCCCAGGCTCAGGATAGCGATGTCTTCACCATCTTTTAGCTTACGGCCCTTTCCGACCGGTATTTCCTGGAAGGGAGTCTTCCATTCCGGCATGACGCCTTCACCGCGGGGATACCGGATGACGAAGGGATGATGATTCGTGTCGAGCTGTGCAGTATAGAGGAGATTGCGCAATTCGCTTTCATTCATCGGCGAGCTGACGATGAGATTGGGTATGCAACGCATATAGGCGATGTCATAGGCGCCGTGATGCGTGGGTCCGTCCTCGCCGACGAGACCTGCCCTATCGAGACAGAAGATGACGGGGAGGTCCTGGATGGCAACATCATGAATCACCTGATCGTACGCCCTTTGCATGAAAGAAGAATAGATATTGCAATATACCCGCATGCCCTGTGTGGCCATACCGGCGCTGAGGGTCACGGCATGTTGTTCACAAATACCCACGTCGAAGGCGCGGTCCGGCATCTTCTCCATCATAAATTTGAGCGATGATCCGCTGGGCATGGCCGGCGTGATACCGAAGATCTTTGGGTTGCGTTCGGCCAGCTCGATGATGCTGAGACCGAAGACATCCTGGTATTTGGGTGGCTGCGGGGTGGGATAGTGTTTTTTATAGATTTCGCCCGTGATCTTGTCGAAGAGACCCGGAGCATGCCATTTGGTCTGATCTTTTTCGGCGAGCGCGTAACCTTTTCCTTTTACCGTCATGATATGCAGCAACTTGGGGCCGGGGATGTGCCGCATATCCTCGAGGGTATCGACCAGCTTGCTGATATTGTGTCCGTCGATGGGACCGAAATAACGAAGATTGAGCGCCTCGAAGAGATTGCTGCTGCGGCTGACGAAACCCTTGATGCTGTGCTCGATCTTGCTGGCTATCTCGCGGCTGAATGTGCTGCCGGGGAGTTTTCCGAGGGCTTTCCAGATATCGTCCTTCAGCCTGTTATAGGTGCGGGAGGTGCTGATATCGGTGAGATATTCCTTGAGCGCGCCCACGTTGGGGTCGATGCTCATGCAGTTGTCATTCAGGATAATGAGCAGATCGGTATCCGCCACGCCCGCATGGTTCATCCCTTCGAAGGCGAGACCCGCCGTCATGGCGCCGTCGCCGATGATGGCTACGGTCTTACGGTCGTCCTCTCCCTTGTATTTGGCGGCCATTGCCATTCCCAGGGCGGCGCTGATGGAGGTAGAGGAGTGCCCGACCCCGAATGTATCGTAGGGGCTTTCCGAACGTCTCGGGAAGCCGCTGACCCCGTTGTATTTGCGATTGGTGGCGAAATTGTCCCGTCGGCCGGTGAGGATCTTGTGTCCGTAGGCCTGGTGGCCGACGTCCCAGACCAATTGATCATAAGGGGTTTGGAAGACATAGTGCAGGGCCACGGTAAGCTCGACCACTCCCAGGCTGGCGGCAAAATGCCCGCCATGGACACTGACGGTGTCGATGATATATTGTCGCAATTCGTCGCTTAGCTGGTGCAACTGCTCTCTGGTCAGTTGTCTCAGGTTATCGGGCGAATCGATCGTACTTAGGAGAGGTCCGGGGGTGATTTCCATGTCTTCTTCAGATTTTGCAGTGCGGGCGGACCCACGACCCGCCCCGACATGTAAAAATACACCTTATCCCCCGAAAATTGTTAATTTTCGGGGGGAGGCCGTGGAACGTACTGGACCGATGGCAGGGGTAAATTAGCCATTAGTACAAAATCGGGGGTGGGAGGGCGGGGAAAAGCCTAATTTGCCTTACCTTAAGAAGCGATAGTAGCGATATGACCAAAAACGGAAGCAAATATTACTGGTGGTGCCAATTTGGCGGTTGGGGGTCTTTGGCCATGGTCCTGGTGTTGAATTCATCCACATTCGACCAGAAGATAACGAACAGACAGATCCAGATCATGGTGATCACCGTGTTGACGGGTATTTTCGTCACCCATCTGTTCCGCGAGGTGATCAAACGTAACGGCTGGACATTGATGACGTTGGAAAAGGCCGCTCCCCGTTTCATCATCGGGATGCTGGCGACCTGTATCCTCAGCGCGCTGATCCGGATCGGGGTAGCGGATGCTTTGAGCCTGGCATCGCATAGAGGGTCGGAGTTCCTGCCGCGTCTGTTCACGCTGGCGGCGGATACGGGTGTGATGATCGTTCCCTGGACGCTGATCTATTATCTATATCATTATGTGCTGATCAGCAGCAAACAGCAGGTGGATACGCTGAAGCTGGAGGCGATGGTAAAAGAACTGGAGCTGAAGACGATCAAAGCGCATATCAACCCGCATTTTATTTTCAATGCCCTGAACAGCATCCGGGCGCTGATCGACGAGAACCCGGTGCGTGCGCGTACTGCCATCACCGAGCTGAGCAATATCCTGCGGAGCAGTATGCAGGCGGAGAAGCTGGAGACGGTGACCTTCGAAAAAGAGCTGAACATCGTAAAGGACTATCTGGCGCTGGAGCATATCCGTTTTGAAGACCGGCTCCAGGTGGAATATGTCATCAATGAGGATACGCTGGATCAGCCGGTGCCGCCCATGATGCTTCAGACACTTGTCGAGAATGCGATCAAGCATGGCATCAGCCGGCAGGTCGATGGCGGTAAAGTGAGGATCATCTCGGATTTTACGGATGATTTTTATCATAAGCTGGTGATCCAGAATACGGGGGTGCTGAATGGCAGCCGCGATTCCGACGGTTTTGGCCTGGCCAGTACGAAGAACAGGCTGCAGCTGTTGTTCGGGCAGAAAGCGAATTTTGACATCCGCGCGGTGAATGAGAATATGGTGGAGGCGAAAGTGCAGATACCGGTAGGGGCGGATAAATAATAATCGGAGGCGCGGCCGAAGGCCGCGCCGTTGAAAATATTGCACATGATCAAAGCTATTATTATCGATGACGAGCGTCTGGCCCGCAATGAGCTGAAGAAATTATTGATGGATTTCCCGGAGATCGAAGTGATCGCCGAGGCGGCGAATGCCGCCGAAGGCGTGGAAAAGATCGACTCGCTCAATCCCGATCTGATCTTCCTCGACATACAAATGCCCGGCAAAACGGGTTTCGACATGCTCGCCGAGCTGGAGCGGACGCCCAATGTGATCTTTACAACGGCGTATGACGAGTATGCCTTAAAGGCGTTTGAGGTGAATGCACTGGACTACCTGCTGAAACCGGTGGAGCCCAAACGCCTGGCGGATGCCTTGCAGAAGCTGCAGGTGGAGGAGGACAAGGAACCCCTTTCGGATCATACGATCTCGGTCAACCGGAGCATACTGAACGAGCATGACCAGGTATTCGTAAAGGACGGCGAGCGGTGCTGGTTCGTGAAGCTATCCGATATCCGGCTTTTCGAAAGCGTCGGGAATTATGCGAAGGTATATTTCGGGCCCAACAAACCGCTGATATTGAAATCGCTGAACGCACTGGAGGAAAGGTTGGATGAGAAAGTGTTTTTCCGGGCCAACCGCAAACATATCGTCAATCTGCGTCTCATCGAAAAGATAGAGCCTTATTTCAACGGCGGGCTGTTGTTGGAGATGAAAGGCGGAGAAAAGATCGAGGTCAGCCGTCGCCAGACGGTCAAGTTCAAAGAGATGATGAGTCTGTAAACTCAACCACTACATATGAGGATCACTGTTATCGCCTTTATCCTGTTAATGGCTGCGACCCGCATGAATGCGCAGAAGATCGACAGCGTACAGGTAAGAGCCACCGAAAGCATACTGGCGTCCGATGCCATGCGGGGCCGCGCGACCTTCACTCCCGATATCGAGCGGGCGGCGGATTATATCGAATCAAGATTTAAACATGCGGGGCTGAAGACCTGGAACGGATCGGACAGCTATCGGCAGTCCTTCGCGATGGTGAGGACCACACCTGTATCGGCGACCGCCACGCTGGCTGACAGTGTGCTGCCGGCGGGTCATGTGATGGCGCTGAGCAGCGCCAGCGATCTGCAGGTGGATCAGAACAGCGGATATGAGAAGGCGTATATCCGGGCAGGCGCGAATTTCGTAATGGAGGTCCTGCATTATTTGCATGAGAAAAAGAACTATGTCGTATTCGTGGACACTTCCTTTACCTCTTCCTTTGCGAGGGTCGGGCGGTTTGGCAGGCAGCAGTTCAAAACAGATCGGAGTATTGTTTTTGTGCTGACGAGTAGCGATCCGTCGACATGGTCGGTCCATGTCGAACAGCAGGTGAAGGAATCGCCGCTGGCCAATGTGGTGGGCATACTGCCGGGACACGGCGAGAAGAAGGACGAGATCGTGATCTTTTCGGCCCATTACGATCACCTGGGTGTCGGCAAGCCGGATGAGAAAGGCGACTCCATCTTCAACGGCGCCAATGACGATGCCAGCGGGACGACCGCGGTGCTGATGCTGGCCGATTATTTCGCGAAGAAGAAGCACAATGCGCGTACGCTCGTATTCGCGACCTTCACTGCGGAGGAGATCGGGGAATTCGGTTCGCAATATTTTTCGGGTCAGTTCAATCCCGACAGCGTCGTGGCGATGTTCAACATCGAAATGATCGGCACCGAAAGCAAGTGGGGCCGGAATTCGGCGTATATCACCGGATACGAACGGAGCGATATGGGTAATATCCTGGAAAAGAATCTAACGGGCAGCGGTTTTTCGTTCCATCCAGATCCCTATCCGGATCAGAACCTGTTTTACCGGAGCGATAATGCAACGCTGGCGCGGTTGGGAGTGCCGGCGCATACCATCTCCACCTCGAAGATGGATTCGGAGAAATATTATCATACGCGCGGGGATGAGATAGGGACGCTGGATATGTCCAATATGGCCCAGATCATCAAGGCGATAGCGATCAGCTCGACTTCGATAGTGAATGGGAAGGATACGCCGTCGCGGGTGGATACGGCGAAAATGCGTTAGGGCGGCTGAATGGTCTTCCCGACTGCGTTAGGGATCGAAGCGGCAGCCCGGAGCCGATAGGCGAGGACTATAGCGGAGAGCCCGACCCGCCGCAGCTTTGCGGAGGCGGGGAACGCCCTATGCTTCATTATCGGTATCCTTAGGATATAGGGCTCTCAGGCGACGCTTGACGACACGCAGGCCGAGGAAAAGGAAGACAAAACTGTATAGGATATAAAACGGATGTTCCGGGAAGAGCAGCCACAATCCGACGCCGATGATCGGTGTGGCGCAGGTGATGAACATCATACTACGGCCGCGGGCATAGACGAATTTCTTTTCCGCCCTGTGACCTTCCACCGACAGCGAAGGTTTCTCCAAAATGATATATCGGCAAAGACGGTAGTGGGCGATGCCGAGAAAGCCCAGATTGGCCAGATAGATAAAGACTGGTATTACATACGCATAGGCATTGTGTTGGGTGAGACCGGAATTGGCGAAGGGAAACATGACGATGAAGAAGAGGAAAAAGAGATTCCGGTTGATGAGCCCCTGATCATATTTTTTTATGAGTCGAAACAGCCGCAGGTGTACCGACCAGGAGCGGCCGATGTAGACGAAGCTCGTGGCGAAGGCTACGAATCCGAAAATTGTGGGTGCAAAGAAATTGAACAGCTGGGCCCCTTTTTGTTCCGGGTGGAGCTCCGGCCATTTGATATCGATGATAAGCAGGGTGATGGCGATGGCGAAGACCGCGTCGGTGAAGAGGATCATACGCTCGAGCTCGAATTCTTTTTCGAGTGTGATTTCGGGAGAGGGGGCCGGGTGTTCGGACGTGGCCGGATGGGTGGCGGTGTGTTCGGGGGGTGCTGGATGGGTGGCGGTGTGTTCGGGAGGTGCCGGATGGGAGGCCGCGTGTTCGGGGGGTGTCGGATGGGTGGCGGTGTGTTCGGGTGTGGTCGAATGGGTCGCGGAATGTTCGGGATTGGTCGCGGAGTGTTCGGACGTGGGGCCGGGAGAAGGGGGCGTCGGGTATTCGGACCCGTGAGTATGATGAGGGTGGTGTTTTTGGGTGCTCATATGTTTAGTCTCTATAGTTAAGCGCGGGCTTGCGGTCTCCGAGCAATGCCTTATACTGATAGTCTCCCTTGTCTTTACGGAACTCTTCTTTCGCGGCCGTGATGAGCGATGGGTTGGTGAAGCAATCGATCGCGGTGAGGGCCATAGTTTTTGCGGCGACCATCATGCCTTTGATGCCGATGTCGGTGCCACCGCAGGCCGTGGCCTGCCAGCTGTGGGCGGGGGTGCCGGGGACCCAGGTAGCAGTGGTCAGTCCTACTGTCGGGACGACATAGCTGACGTCTCCTACGTCGGTCGAGCCGCCTCCGGCATCGTTTGTCTCCCTGAGCGGTGTGATGGTGGCGGCGGATGCGATGGGGGGAACGGAATAGGTGAAGCTTGTCTGGATCTTTTTTGCGAACCCTATCTCCTCCGGAGTATAGGAGACACCACCGACACGCTGGAGATTTTGCTGCATCGCCCGGGCTAGCGTTCGGTTCAGCAGCAGGTCGTGGGTACCGCCGATGACCTCATAGTCTACAGTGGTCGCGGTGCCGAGGGCTGCGCCTTCTGCCGCCTTTGTCACCCAGTCGAAGATGCGGACGACCTCTTCTTTTTTCGGATGGCGGACATAATAGTAAACCTCGGCGAAGTCGGGAACTACGTTGGGCGCCTTTCCGCCGTTGGTGATGACATAGTGTATCCGCGTTTCCTGCGGAATATGTTCGCGCATCATATTGACCATATAATCCATCGCCTCAACGCCATCGAGTGCGGACCTGCCTTTGTCCGGGGCCGCTGCAGCGTGTGCGGCCAGACCATGAAAACGGAATTTAGCCGATTTGTTGGCGAGGGCGCTGGTGAGCGTGACGGAATTGTCGGAGCCGGGGTGCCAGTGGATGACGACATCGACGTCGTTGAACAGACCGGCGCGGACCATGTATACTTTTCCGGAGCCGCCTTCTTCTGCCGGGCATCCATATACGCGGATGGTGCCGGTGAGATGATGTTCGCTTATGAGGTTCTTTATTTCGATGCCTGCGGCGACGGAGGCCGTGCCGAAGAGATGATGGCCGCAACCATGACCGGCTGTTTGGCCATCGATGGGAGCCTTTTCGGGGATGGCCTGTTGGGAGAGTCCGGGAAGCGCGTCGAATTCGGCGAGGATGCCGATGACGGGGCTGCCGGAACCGTAAGTCGCCACGAAGGCGGTGGGGATGTCGGCGACGCCGTTGCGGACGGTGAAGCCGGCGTCGGAGAGGGTTTTTTGAAGGAGCGCGGAGCTTTTTACTTCTTTATAGCCGACTTCGGCGAAGTCCCAGATCCGGAGGGCGATATTCTTGTATTCGTCGTAGTGCGCCTGGATGTCGGAGATGGCGCGGGTCTTGGAGGAAGAGGAGTCGGGCATTTGGATGCCGGAGAGGGTGCGGGTTTTGGCGTCGTCCGGCGCATGGGCGGATGAGCTCGGGGCGGAAGAGGTGGGGACGGGGGGACCGGGGGTGTAAGAGGCGGGGGCGGAAGGGCCGTGGGTTTGGGCATGGAGAGTGGTTACGCTGATGGATGCGGCGAAAAAGAGGATGCTGCAGGTTTTTCTCATATGCAGTAGGTTGTGGGTACAAGGTAATTGCTTTTTTTGGAAGGACGCGAAAAGCAGATGGGTCGCGGCGGTGCGGGCGCGGGCGTGAGGGGGTGCGTCGCGGGGATGCGGCGTGAGCGCAGGGGCGGCGGATCATTCAGTGTTGCCAGATGATGCGGTCGTATTCCAGCGGGATCGCCACTTCGGCGTTGTGCGGGATGATACGGGCCGTATAGTCTGCAATGGGCCGGGTCGCGGGGACCCAGGCGCAGTAGTCGATCCAACCCGCGGCGGCGTCGGCCTGGCCGGAACGCAGCATTTCGGCGACGAACAGGTGGCCATTGCCCTGGGGAGCGGCGGCGACCAGCTGCACGGTCATCGATGCGGGGTCGAGACCGTGAGGATAAACCTGTACGTTGAAGACATACATGTTGTCCTTAGTCTCCACTTTCGCCCGGCCGAACCCGAGGTTGGGCCAATGCTGTTCGAGGTTATGTTTCCACTCGACGATCTTTTTACCATGATCGCTGTTTTGGGCGGCGCGGGCCTGGTATGTCGTGGCGGCCGGCAGGTAAAATTTTTCGGTGTACTCGCGGACGGTGCGGTTGGAAGAGAAGAATGGCGTAAGGGTCGCCATGCTCTCGCGCACTTTTTTGATCCATTCGACGGGTATACCGTTGGCGTTACGATGATAGAATTGCGGGATCACCTGCTGTTCGAGCAATGCAAAAAGCGCCTGGGCTTCCTGTCGATCAACAGTGGGGTCATTGCCATGTTCGAGACCGTCTCCCAGTGCCCATCCGACTTCGGGGCGGTAAGCTTCTACCCACCATCCATCCAGCTCGGACAGATTGAGACCGCCATTGACGAGCACCTTCATGCCGCTGGTGCCGCTGGCTTCCCAGGGACGCTGCGGGGTATTGAGCCATACATCCATGCCGCCTACGAGATAACCGGCCATAAGCATGTCGTAGTCGTCGAGAAAGACGACCCGATCTTCGAGCCCATAATTCCGGATGAACATGATCCAGCGGCGGATGAGGTCGCGGGCGCTGTCATCGTATGGGGGCGCTTTGCCGGCGATGACCAGCTGGACCGGTTGTTTATAATCGGCGAGCAAACGCGCCAGGCGGTCGGGGTCCGAGAGCAGCAGATCGGGTCTTTTATAGGCCACGAAGCGACGCGCGAATCCGATGGTCAGCACACCCGGGTCGAAGAGACGGCGCGCTTTGTCGATGACCTCCGGCGGGGCGCCGCAGGAGACGAAGTGAGTAGCCTGGTGTTCACGGATATAATCGATCAGGGATTTGCGCGCGTCCCGCCTCATGTTCCATATTTTTTCGTCGGACACATTTTTGATGGCATCGCTGAACGACTCGGTGGTATCCTTCCACCTGTCCTGTCCGATCGCCTCAGTCCACAGCCGGCTGGCCGCCTGGGACTCCCACGTGGGGGTGTGGATACCGTTAGTGACATGGTGTATCGGCACTTCCTCGGTGGGCCAGCGTTGGAACAGCGGTTCGAACAGATGCCGGCTTACAGCTCCGTGCAGTTTGCTGACGCCATTGACGGCCGAGCTGCCGCGGACGGCCAGATAGGCCATGTTAAAAGGCTCATTTTGGTCGTGCGGGTCGATGCGTCCGAGTGCAAGCAGGTCGTCTAACGGGATCCTGAGCCTGTGTTGTGCATATGGCCCGAGATGTCTTGCGACGAGAGCAGGGTCAAACCGGTCGAATCCGGCCGGGACGGCCGTGTGTGTCGTGAAAAGATTTCCGGCGCGTGTGACTGCTAAGGCAGTCTCGAAATTAGAGCCGGAGGCTTCCATATAATCGTGGGCGCGTTCGAGGATCGCGAATGCGGCATGCCCTTCGTTGAGGTGGCAGACCTCGGGGGATATGCCCAGCTGTTCGAATAATCTCCAGCCGCCGATACCCAGGACGACCTCCTGCATGATGCGCATTTCGGAATCGCCTCCATAGACCTCGGCCGTGATCTCGCGCCGATCCGGCGAGTTGGCGGGATCGTTACTATCAAGAAGAAAGAGGGTCGCTCTTCCGACACGTGCCTGCCAGGCCCTCAGCCAAAACGGTCTGCCGAGCAGTCTCACCTCGAGACGCAACCACTCCCCGTTGGGCAGGCGCAGAGGCGTCACCGGTAGTTGACCGGGATCGTTAAAGGGATGGTAGGCCACCTGTTCGCCGTCAGTATCTATGAATTGTCTGAAATAACCGCGTTGATAAAGCAGGCCGACGCCAATGACGGGTACGCCCAGATCGCTGGCCGACTTCAGCTGGTCGCCGGCCACATTGCCAAGTCCTCCGACATAGATGGGGAGGGACTCGCCGAGCATGAATTCCATACTGAAATAGGCGACGGTCTTCAGCTGCGCGTTGGGGTAGTTGGTATGGAACCAGCTGGGTTGCGCGTCTTCTTCCTCGCGGTCGCGAAGCAGGGAATCCAGCTTGTCGCGAAAGGTAGGCGTTCCGAAAAGATGCCGCAATTGTTCACCGGATACGCTTTGGATTACCAGCCAGGGATTGAAGGTCTGTTCCCATAATTCGGGATCCAGCTGTTTCCATAATTCGTCTGCCAGCCTGTTCCAGGACCAGCGCATGTCGAGCGCGAGACTAACGAGAGAATCGAATCCTTCTATCTCTGCGGCTTTGGAGTCGTAGAGTGGATTGCCGTAGTGCATTTTGACGGTGTTCATAAAATGTCTTTTAGTGTGAAGAGGGAGAGGCAAAGCCGGAGGGGGTTTGTGGGATGAGGATTGGCGTTATGGTGCCGGGTCGCCGGCAATGGCCTTATCGACGATGGCTTGTGCATCGCGGAGGATGCGGCGCAGGTGATCGTCACCGTGAAAACTTTCGGCATAGATCTTATAGATATCCTCGGTGCCGGAAGGGCGGGCGGCGAACCAGCCGTTGTCGGTGGATACTTTGAGCCCGCCGATGGGCGCATTGTTGCCGGGCGCGGTAGTGAGCATGGACCGGATCGGCTCGCCGGCGAGTTCTTTTTGGGTGATCTGTTGCGGGTTCAATTGCGAGAGCGCCTTTTTTTGCGCGGCGTTGGCCGGGGCGTCGACGCGATCATAAACGGGTGAACCGTACTTTTCCGTCAGGGACTTATAGATCTCGCCGGGATCCCGACCGGTGCGGGACATTATTTCCGCGGAGAGCAGGGCGGGGATGAAGCCGTCCTTATCGGTGGTCCAGGTTTTTCCGTTGCTGCGAAGGAATGCGGCGCCTGCGCTTTCTTCTCCCACGAAGCCGAGACTGCCGTCGAGGAGGCCGCTCACGAACCATTTGAAACCGACGGGCACTTCCTGGATACGGCGCGGGACGAGGGTGGAGGAGCCCGGGGAAGAGGGGACGGATGGGAGGCCGGCAGCGACACGGTCGATGAGGGAAGTACTGACAAGGGTCTTGCCTATCGCGGCGGATGGGGACCACCCGGGCCGGTTGCGGAAAAGATAATCGATACAGACACACAGGTAGTGATTGGGAGGCAGCAGACCGGCCTGACGGGTGACGATGCCGTGTCTGTCATGGTCGGTGTCGCAGGCGACGACGAGGTCAAAGCGGTTGCGCATTTTTAACAGCGCGTTCATCGCATATGGGGAAGACGGGTCCATACGGATCTTGCCGTCGTGATCGAGCGGCATGAAGCGGAACGTAGGGTCGACAAAGGCGTCGATGATGGTGAGGTCGAGGTGATATTTTTGCGCAATGGGCTCCCAGTAATGGACGCCTGCTCCACCGAGGGGAGAGACACAGACCTTGGCCTTGCCGCCGCGAATGGCATCCATATCGAGCACGTTGCTTAGATCGTCTATATAATTGTTAAGATAATCGTGCCGATGGGTGGTGGAGGCCTTCAGGGCGCGGGCGAGCGGGATGCGTTTGATGCCTGAAGTGTCGCCTTTGACCGCGGCTTCCAGCAGAGTGTTGGCGGCGGACTCGACCCATTTGGTGATGTCCGTATCGGCGGGACCGCCGTTGGGCGGGTTGTATTTGAAGCCGCCGTCATCGGGCGGGTTATGCGAAGGCGTGATGATGATGCCGTCGGCAAGGCCTTTCGTGCGGTCTTCGTTATATTTTAAGATGG
The DNA here is from genome assembly GCA_036010185.1 of Puia sp. Taxonomy (GTDB): domain Bacteria; phylum Bacteroidota; class Bacteroidia; order Chitinophagales; family Chitinophagaceae; genus Puia. The sequence continues at coordinate 5,648 of DASYSV010000522.1, read as the reverse complement.
CGTGCGAGACGGCGGGGGTGGGGGTATAATCGTCGTTTGGGGCGATCATAGTGGATATATCGTTTGCGGCGAGGACTTCGAGTGCCGTGGAGTGCGCGGGCGTAGACAGGGCGTGCGTATCCATGCCCATGAATAAGGGGCCGTCGATGCCTTTTTGTTTCCGGTAATTGCAGATGGCCTGTGTGACGGCGAGGATATGAAGCTCGTTGAAGCTGTTGCGGAGCGATCCGCCGCGATGACCGGAGGTGCCAAAGGCGACGCGTTGATCGGGCGCTGAAGGATCAGGGATACCTGTGTAGTAGGCAGAGATGATGGACGGGATGTTGGCCAGTTGGTCGGGGGCGGGCAGTTGGCCAGCAAAGGGACTTAATGCCATGAATAACCGGTTTTGACTACCCTAAGTTCGGGATTTTTACCGGTGTGCGGTGGTTAAATAATCTTGGGGGGGGGTGGCTAAGCGAATTTGGCCAGTACCCGATCCATTTCGGCGGAGATGAGGTCATTGCAGAGATGCCCCAGACTGCCTTCATGGGTATGATGCAGCTGCTGATGATAATCGAAATGGAACTGGCCGCGATCGATCTGGTCGCCGATCTGTTTATAGGCTTCGCGGAAGGGGACGCCTTTATTGACCAGCTGGTTCACCGCCTCGACGCTAAAGAGGTATTTATATTTTTCGTCTTCGAGGATGCCTTCCTTTATCTCGATGTTGGACAACATGAGACGGGTCATTTCGAGACATGCTTCGAGGTCTTTGAAGGCGGGGAAGAGGATCTCTTTCGTGAGCTGGAGGTCGCGGTGGTAGCCAGAGGGGAGATTGGCCGTAAGGAGGGTCAGCTCGTTAGGGGTCGACTGGATGCGGTTGCATTTGGCGCGGATGAGCTCGAACACGTCGGGGTTCTTTTTATGCGGCATGATGCTGCTGCCGGTGGTCAGCTCGGACGGGAAAGAAATGAACCCGAAATTCTGATTGAGATAGAGCGTGCAGTCCATGGCGAGACGGCCGATGGTCGCGGCGACGGAGGAGAGGCCCATGGACACGGCTTTTTCGGTGCGGCCGCGGGTCATCTGCGCGTACACGGAGTTGTAGTTGAGGGTGCGGAATTTCAGGAGCCCGGTGGTCATGGTGCGATCGAGAGGGAAGCTGCTGCCATAGCCGGCTCCGCTGCCAAGGGGGTTTTTGTTGGTCACCTGGTAGGCGGCGGACAGGAGCTCGAGATCATCGATCAGGCTTTCCGCATAGGCGCCGAACCACAATCCGAAGGAGGAAGGCATTGCGATCTGGAGATGCGTATAGCCGGGAAGGAGACTGTCTTTGTATTGGTTGCTGAGTTTTATGAGCAGATCGAACAATTCCTTGACCTCGTCCTTGAGCAGGAGGACCTGCGCGCGGAGATAGAGTTTGATATCGACAGCGACCTGGTCGTTGCGGCTACGGCCGCTGTGTATCTTTTTGCCGGCCTCGCCGATGCGGGTGGTGAGCAGGTATTCCACCTGCGAGTGGACGTCCTCGACAGATGCGTCGATGGTGAAGGAGCCGGACCGGATGTCGGCCAGTATGTCGTTAAGACCTTTTTGGATGAGGTCGAGATCCTGTTTGGACAGGAGGCCAACCGACCCGAGCATTTTTGTGTGAGCCAGCGAGCCCAGTACGTCGTATTCGGCGAGCAGGACGTCGAATTCCTTGTCGCGGCCGACGGTGAAGGATTCGATCAGCGCGGAGGTGCTGGTGGAAGATTTACTCCAAAGTTTGTTGCCGCTCATTGAGATTGAATTATAGGTTTGAGGAGGTGGATATAGTTGTCGATGCCGGCGGCGATCTCTTCGACAAAGATATATTCGTCGGCCGTATGGCTGCGGGCGGAGTCACCGGGACCCGTCTTGAGAGCGGGGAAGGGCATGAGCGCCTTGTCGGATGTAGTCGGGCTGCCATAGCATCTGTGACCGAGCCGCACGCCCGACTGCACAAGCGGGTGATCCAGGGGGATGCCCGAAGAGCGCATACGGAGACTACGGGGTGTGACTTCGCAGGACGTGCTGGTGCGGATGATGTCGAGCAGCTCTTCGAAGGTATAGCATTCGTTGACGCGTACGTCCACTACGAAATGACAAAGCGGGGGAACGATGTTGTGGGCCTTGTTGTCGGTGTCGATAACGGTGACGGACATCTTAACGGGGCCGAGCAGATCGGAGACTTTCGGGGCCTTGTAAGTACGGAACCACCCGATATCTTCCAGGGCCTTGTAGATGGCATTTTCGCCTTCTTCGCGGGCGGCGTGGCCGGCCTTGCCATGTGTCACGCAATCGAGTACGAGCAGACCTTTTTCGGCAACGGCCAGCTGGAGCCGGGTGGGTTCGCCTACGATGGCCCATTCGATGGCACATCCCAATGAAGGCAACAGCAGCTCGATCCCGTTATGACCCGAGATCTCTTCTTCGGCAGAGATGCCCAGGATCAGGTTGTGTGAAAGATCGGTGCGGTCATAGAAGTGCAGAAAGGTTGCGATCAGCGAGACGAGACATCCTCCGGCGTCGTTGCTGCCGAGACCGTAGAGTTTCCCGTCGGTGGAGATGGGCGCGAAGGGGTCGAGGGTATAAGCCTTGTTGGGTTTTACGGTATCGTGGTGAGAATTGAGCAGGATCGTCGGGCGGGCCGGATCCCAGTGTTTATTCTTTGCCCAGATGTTGTTTTGGACACGGTGGGCGGGGATATTCTTTTCGGTCAGCCAGGATGCGAGCAAAGCGGCGGTGGCATCCTCTTCCTTACTGAAGGAAGGAATGGCGATCAGCTGTTCCAGCAAGTGTATTGCGTCGGTATATAGATATTGGTTATTCATGAAGGATCGTTGTTCCGGATTCGCCGGTCAGCAGCCGGGGCAGCTGTTCTGCCTTGCCGATGATGACCTTTTTTACCCCGCTGCGGAGCGCGGTAAAGGCATTGTCCAGTTTGGGGATCATGCCAGCGAAAATAATATTTTTCTTTTTGAGGTCTTCGTAGTCGGAGGGGTTGATACGGGCGATGAGGGTGGATTCGTCCTCGGCGTCGCGAAGAACGCCGGCTTTCTCGAAGGAATAGATGAGGTGTACTTCGAAGGTGGAGCAGAGGCCGCGGGCGAGTTCCTGGGCGATGGTATCGGCGTTGGTGTTGAGCAGCTGACCGTTGCCGTCATGGGTAAGGGGGGCGAAGACGAGTACCTGGTCGAGGAGGAGAAGGCTCGTAAGGAGGCTGATGTTGACGGAGTCGACGTCGCCCACGAAACCGTAGTCGATGGTTGGAAGCTCGGGGGTGGTGGGAGAATCCGGGCCGGTCGTTGGATGGGCCTGGACGTTGGGGGAGGCCGAACCGGTCACGGGGTGCGCGCGTTTGTGGCTGAGGATGGCATTACCGTCAGCGCCGGTGAGGCCGATGGCGGGGCAGTTGCGGGCCTGCAGCTTTGCTATGATATTTTTATTGATGGCGCCGGCATAGACCATGGTGACGACGTTGAGGGTTTCGGCGTCGGTGATGCGCCGGCCGTCGACCAGCTGTTGGCGGATGCCCAGGCCTTCCGCTACCCGGGTGGCCAGTTTGCCACCGCCGTGGACGAGGATCTTTTTTCCCGGCACGGCTGCGAAGTCATCGAGAAAGCCTGCGAGCCGTTGCTCGTCGTCGATGATATTGCCGCCTATTTTGATTATGGAGAGCTGCATGGGTTAGTGTTTGGTACGGAGTATGTCCGCCAGAACGGCCTGGGCCGCCCATACGCGGTTGGAGGCTTCGCGGGTGACGATGCTGGAGGGGCCGTCGAGGATCTCGTCGCTGAGCTCGACATTGCGGCGGACGGGAAGACAGTGCATGACCTTCGCGTTGTTGGTGGCGCTAAGCTTTTCGTTGGTGAGCATCCATTCGGGGTCGTTATTGTAGATCTTACCGTAATCGTTGTAGGTGCTCCAGTTTTTTACATAGACGAAATCGGCGTTGTTGAGCGCGGCGTCCTGGTCGTGGGTGATGGTGGCGCCTTTCGTGAATTTCGGGTCGAGCTCGTAGTCTTCGGGGTGTGTAATTACGAAGTCCGCCTTTCCCCAGGCATTGACCCATTGGGAGAAGCTGTTGGCGACGCATTGGGGGAGGGCTTTGACGTGGGGCGCCCAGGAGAGGACGATCTTTGGCCGGCGGGTGCCGCCGCCCTGCAGCGTTTCGGTGATCGTGATGATGTCGGTGAGGCTTTGCAGCGGGTGTAGCGTTGCGCTCTCGAGGCTCACGACGGGGATACCCGAATATTTGATGAATTGTTTGATATAGAGCTCGCTGTAATCGTCCTCTTTATTCTTCAGCGAGGGGAAGGTACGGATGCAAAGGATGTCGAAGTAATGACCCATGATAGGGGCGGCGTCTTTGACGTGTTCGACGGTATTGCCGCTCATGATCGCTTCTTCTTCGAATTCGAGGGCCCAGCCTTCTTTGTCGACATTGAAGACGATGGGTTCGGCGCCGAGGTTTTGCGCAGCCACTTGTGTAGAGAGGCGGGTACGCATGCTGGGGTTGAGGAAGAGCATGCCCACGCGTTTGCCCTGGCCGAGGGTTTTGTCTTTCAGCGGATCGGCCTTATAGGCGAGGGCGGATTGCACGAGGCTATCGAGATCGGGGGCATCGGCGACGGAGATGAAGTTTTGCATGTTATGCGCGTTATGGGGGCGGCCCGCCCTTCGGGCGGGCCGCCATGTGATCAGGCGAATGCGTGGATTTCTTCTTCGATGGCTTCGAGGAACTCATCCGCATCTTTTTTGCGGAGGGCCAGCGAAGGCAGCAGACGGATGGTATTCGGCCTGGCCTCACCGGTAAAGATATGCTGGTTCCAGAGAAGATTCTTGCGGAGGTCCCTGAGCTGCTCGGGGACGTCGAAACCGATCATCAGCCCCTTTCCGCGCACCTGCTCCAGCTGCGGTATCTTTTTGAGCTGAGCCATCAGGTAGTTGCCTGTTTCGGTGGCGTTGGCGATCAGGTTCTCCTGCTGGATGACTTCGAGCACCGCCAGCGCTGCGGCGCAGGCCAGGTGATTGCCGCCGAAGGTGGTGCCCAGCATGCCGTGTTTGGGGCGGATATGCGGCGCGATGAGGATGCCACCGACCGGGAAACCGTTGCCCATGCCTTTGGCCATCGAGTAGATGTCAGCGTCGACGCCGGCATGATCGTGCGAGAAGAATTTGCCGCTGCGGCCATAGCCGCATTGTACGCTGTCGGCGATGAAGACGCTGCCGTGTTTTTTAGTGAGCTTGCTGATGGCCTGGAGGAAAGGTGCGGAAGCCTCATTGATGCCGCCTACGCCCTGTATGCCTTCGACGATTACTGCGGCGATCTCGTCGCCCTGTTGTTGGAAACAGGTTTCGAGCGCGGACTGGTCATTGAAGGGTAAGAAGATCACGTTATCGGTCTGGTTGACCGGGGCGACGAGAGCCGGGTTGTCGGTAACGGCTACCGCCAGTGAGGTACGGCCATGAAAGGATTTGCGGAAGGCGACGATCTTTTTCCGGCCGGTGTGGAAGGAGGCGAGCTTGAGGGCGTTCTCATTTGCCTCGGCTCCGGAATTGCAGAGGAATAGCTGGTAATCGGTGCGGCCGCTGACCTTTCCCAATTTGTCGGCAATCTCCTGCTGCAGAGGGATGCGGAT
>DASYSV010000260.1:0-4655 GCA_036010185.1 Puia sp. | reverse complement strand
GCAAGAAGATCAGCCAAAGGAAAGGACATAAGGATACAGGGCGGCGCCAACACCATTCAACAATTTCTCAATGCAGGCCTCGTAGACGAATGCTTCATTCATATTGCGCCTGTTTTTTTAGGAAGTGGCATCCGGCTGTTTGACGGCATGGTCAAAGACAAATATGATATTCAAATCGAAGAAGTGATCCCGTCTGACCTGACAACACACCTGAGATACAAGTTGACAAAAAAATAACAACACTCCCGCCATTACCCTTCAATTATGAAGCTTCTTCTTACGTCCGCGGGCATCAGCAACACAAGCATCCACAACGCACTCGTTGACCTCCTGGGCAATCCGGTTTCCGAGGCCAACGCTGCGATCGATGATCAAACCGCCATCAAAGTGACCGATGATACAGTCGAAATTATATCCGAGGGCCAATGGAAGTTGTTTAAGCCCTTCTAAAGTCTGGCATGCCATCCTGATGGTCATCGCCATCTTCGTGGCCTGCTCTTTACATGGTCAGGCCATTGTTGTCGGATATTCTTCTTCGACAACCACCGCCGGGATCCGTTTCTCCGAAGACAAGCCTATGCCGCTGATCGCCGTTGACGCTGCTGATCATGCCGTGGTGAAACTTGCCGCATCCCTCTTTGCCGCTGATGTATATCGTGTCACAGGCCGGCAGCCGCAGGTCGATACCCTCGGCGCGAAGGCGACGGAAATGATCATTGCAGGGACCATCGGCGAGAGCGGTTTGATCGATCGTTTGATAGCTGCCGGCAAGCTGGCCGATATCGATAAGATCAAAGGGCATTGGGAGGCCTCCTTATGGCAGGTGGTAAGGGATCCGATGCCGGGTGTCCGGAGGGCTTTGGTCATCGTTGGAAGCGATAGACGCGGCACGGCATATGGATTTATGGTGCTGTCGCAAAAGATCGGGGTCTCCCCCTGGTACTGGTGGGCCGATGTCCCTGTCACTCACCACAGCGTCCTGTCCTTGTCTATGTCGGGACCTGCATGGGATGAACCTTCAGTCAGGTATCGGGGCATATTCATCAATGACGAGGATTGGGGGATCAATGAGTGGGCCAGGCAGACATTTGAAAAAGACTTTGGCAATGGCGTCGGCCCGAAGACCTATGAAAAGGTGTTCGGGTTAATGCTTCGCCTCAGATTGAATTATATATGGCCGGCCATGCATGAGGTAAGCAAAGAGTTCGGAAACACGCCTGAAAATGTGGCGCTTGCCGACCGGTATGCCATCGTTTCGGGATCATCGCACTGTGAGCCGATGCTGTATAATAATGTTCATTGGGATGAAAGTAAAAAGGGACGCTGGAATTACAGCACCAACAGGGATACGATATTCGAGACCTGGAAGACTACGGTTCTCGACCGGCGGGACAAGGAGGCCGTATGGACGCTGGGCATCAGGGGCATTCACGATCGTGGCATGGAGACGCCGCCGGCGGGCGCTATGGATCGTATCGGGTTGCTCGGTCAGGTGTTCCGGGACCAGCGGGAATTGATCGACAAGTACGTTACCAGGCGGTACGGGCAGCCGGCAGAGTGCTTTGTACCCTACAAGGAAGTGTTGCCGGTATATGATGCGGGACTAAAAGTGCCGGATGACGTTACGTTGATGTGGGTTGATGATAATTTCGGTTATATCAGGAGACTTTCCAACCCGGAGGAAAGAAAACGGCCGGGCGGCAGCGGGTTATATTGGCACTTGTCCTATTATGGCGCCCCCCATTCTTATACGTGGATCAATACAACTGCGCCTGCGCTGATGTGGGAAGAGTTCCGGAAAGCATGGGAAAACCAGGCACGTACCATTTGGGTGATCAATGTGGGCGATATCAAACCGATGGAGCTGGGGATCGACTATTTTGCAAGGTTGTCATGGGATCCGGCGGATTCGGCGGCCCGGCGGCCCGATGCGCAACCGGTATTCCTGAGATCATTTATTGCGGAGAATTTTGGAGCCGCATTGAAGGGGCCGCTGTCTGCGTTGCTGATGGACTATTATCGACTGGGCACGGTAAGAAAACCTGAACTGATGAACCGGGCCTGGTGCCTGTCGCTACCGCGCCGGCGCGCAGAGGGGTTACGGGCTGCCTATGAAGGACTGTTGAAACGCGAGACCGCAGTTTATGCGAAAATACCGTCGGCGGCGCGGGACGCGTATATGGAACTGATCGGTTTCCCAGCCAGAATACTTGCCGCTACGGGACTGATCTTTCTCCACGATCGGGCCGCTGTCCTGGGGAGCGATCCCCGTCTTCAATCGCTGGAAATTGATCGTCTGAAGTCATTTATCGGCCGGCAGCTCGACACCTACAATGACACGGTCGCGCATGGGAAGTGGCGTTTCATGATGCCGGGTATGGTTACCGGCAAGAACTTACCGGCCTGGAGCAGCCAGGTTGCCTGGCCTTGGGGTGAGACCCGCCCGCCGGATACGGCTAAGCGCGATATCGAACCGGATCTTTTGATGCCGGCGTCTTCATTTGCCCGTGAATTGCGGGCAGCGAAAGCGAAATGGACGGTGGTACCCGGGCTGGGTCAAAGCGGAAGTGCAGTAGCCCTGGAACCGGCGGGACCCGATGCCATATGGGGACCTGAAACTATCTCCGCACCGACGTTGGAATATCGGTTTACCGGCGGTGGCCGGGGCCGCAAGGCGATCGTTTATTTCATGCCTACGTTCAGGATATATCCGGGTATGCAACTTCGGGTGACTGTTGGAGTGGATGGCAAGCCCATAATGACACTGGAGGTGCCGGGTTCGAATGGTAAGGAAGATGAGAACGGACCGAACAGGAATGAAGGAATTCGGAACAACTGCGTCGGCGCGGTAGTGGAACTGCCGGACTTGCCGGAAGGCAGGCATACGCTGTTTATAAGGGCCGTAGACCCGGGCGTGGTTATCGACAGGATCGGGTTTATCGGGCCACGTTGAAGAAAGCACCTTCCCTAAAATACCGTATCTTAATAGCAAATTGAATATATGCTCAAAAGCTACTGGACGCTGGCTTGGCGGACCCTGGTCCGTAACAAGTTCTACACCCTTGTCAATGTCCTGGGCCTGGCGCTGGGTATTTGCGCCTGCGTGGCCATTTATTCGATCACCAGGTACGAATTCAGTTTCGACACCTTTCATCCGGACCGCGATCGCATCTATTGCGTCGACATAGAGACACCCCGCGGCCCTATGCTCGCTGTACCCGGGTCCATGCCGGGCCGCATGCGGCAGGGAATGACCGGCTTTGAGACCGTAGCCGCCTATTGGTATTATGTCGCCAATGTGACGATACCAGCGGTCCGGAACGAAAAGCCGAAAAGACTCGACGACGCAGGCAGCATTGCCGTCGCAGAGCCGCAATATTTCGACATCTTCCCGCACCGGTGGCTGAGCGGAGATGCCTCGACTTCGCTGAGCATGCCAAACTCGGTGGTGCTTACGTCGGAAAAGGCGAGGGAATATTTTGGCGATCTCGACCCGGACAAGGTCATCGGCCGGACCCTCTATTATGAGGATTCGCTGCCATGCACGGTAACCGGGGTCGTCGCCGATTGGAAGGGCAACAGCGATTTCAAGTTTGACCAGTGGATCTCTTATGCCACGATCCCGGTCAGCTTCCTGCAACAGCGGATGCCACTGATCGACAATGGGATGTTTAGTAATTCGAGCCAGGTCATGATAAAATTGGCAAAGGCGGTCACCCCTTCGCAGATCGATGCGCAATTGGCCGGTTATTCCAAACGATACTTCGACGGGCACTGGGCTATGCATTTGAGACCGTTGTCAGACATCCATTTTCATACGGAATATGGCGGTCGGGCCAGGAAGGCCAGCCTGCCGGTGCTATACACACTCATCGCCGTGGCGGGCTTTATCCTGATCCTCGCCATTATCAATTTTGTCAATTTGTCTACCGCGCAATCCACACAAAGGGCGAGAGAGATCGGCGTTCGAAAAGTGATGGGCGGCAGCAGGGCGGGTATTGCCGTGCAATTTTTTACCGAGACCCTGCTCGTGACGATAGCGGCAGTGGGTCTTGCGGCGCTTATAATAAGACCGGTGTTCAGCCTGTTCGCAGATATTTTACCGCCGGGAATTCATTTCCGGTTGGATGCCGAAACAGGATTGTTTTTGCTTTTGGTGATCATGGTGACCACCATTCTTGCGGGATTCTATCCGGCCAAAGTGCTGGGGAATTATCAACCCACGGTGACCCTGAAAGGGGCCACTGCGGTGTCCGGCGGCGGAAAAGCGGCGCTACGCAAGGGTCTTATCGTCTTCCAGTTTACCATATCGCTTCTGTTCATCATCGCGTCGCTCGTCATTGGTTCACAGCTGCGATACGCGCTGCACGCGGATCTGGGTTTCAAGACGGATGCGATCGTGACGCTCCCGTTTGCGCGGGGGGACAAGACAGGTAAGGTGACAGTATTGGCGGATAAGATCCGCCAGATGACTGGCGTAGCACAGGTGATACAGGAGTCCATGCCGCCGATAGGCCCCATGCATAGTTCATTCGGCGGCGGTGGGCTGAAAAACAGCAGTGAACAACCCTTCGACGTGTCCATCAAATACGGCAACGAAGATTTCGTCCCTTTTTATGGAATGAAGGTAGTGGCCGGACGCAACCTGCTCCCAA
>DASYSV010000495.1:0-7274 GCA_036010185.1 Puia sp. | reverse complement strand
TTGTCACCCGCCCTTGCCTTATGCAAGGCGTTTCTCAGCTCGAAGGCCAATCCTTCGCGCGCCATCTTCAAAACATTGAGGCTCGGCTTTCCGGGCGAAGCCTCCAGCCAGGCCCCCGTGGATCCCCTGAACTGCACGATCTCCAACTGTTCATTCACCACTACTCCCGGCGGCGTATACCTGGAAAGCAGCGTATCGTCGGCGCTCTTTTGAAAATCGTCCCGGGGAGGATCCTTCCTGGTGTTGTAGGAAGCTTTCCGATAATCCTTATCCGCGCCTTCCGTAACCTGGTGCACATACCTCCCCCGGCCCGGTTTGCGGAGATACAGTTTTTCGTGTTTCCCCACCGGCACATAGAGATCGGCGGCGGGCGCAACCGTTTCGGAGGTCCCCAGCAGCAAATACCCATTTTCGTTCAAGGCATAATGAAAGGTGGTCAGGGCTCGCTTCTGCAGAAACGGGTCCATATAGATCAGCACGTTCCGGCAACTGACCAGGTCCATTTTTGCAAACGGCGGATCTTTAAGAAAGTTGTGACAGGCGAATACGCACACATCCCGAATTTGTTTATTGACCTGATAGCTCCCGTTCATCTTCACAAAGTACCGCTGGAGAAGGGTATCACTCAGACCGCTCACATCTTTGCGCGAATACAGCCCGCTTCTTGCCCTGGCAATAGATCGTTCCGAAAGGTCGGAGGCGAAGATCTGGAAACTGCTATCCATAGTCCTGTCGCCCATGCATTCATACAAACAGATGCCCATGGAATAGGCCTCCTCACCCGTGGAGCATCCAGCCACCCAAATGCGCAGGGGAACTCCTTTATCCTTTGTCTTCAACATGCCAGGGAACACCGACTGCTTTAAAAGATCGTAAACCTCGGGGTCCCGGAAAAATCCCGTCACGGGGATCAACAGGTCCTGGTATAGTAGATCCTGCTCCGCCTTGTTCTCGCTGAAATAAGCGAGGTAGGCGGCAATATTCCCGATTTTGTTCAAGCCCATTCGCCGCACGACGCGCCGGCGTATAGTGCTTTGTTTATAATAGGTAAAATCCGTTCCTGTGCGGATGAAGACGCTATGCAGCAATTCGCGGAAAGCTTCCTCCCAGGCCGGCCTGATGCCGGGGCTGTCGTCTGCCGGGCTGCTCCTAAAGGCCTCCGCCAGATGGGCCAGTTGGTCGGGAATATCTTCGGGCGCGAGGATAAAGTCCACCACTTGCGCATCGATTGCGCTCTCCGGCATGCCACGGGCGCCGGCCGACGCCGGCTCCTGCGCAAAGGTAAATCCTCCCTGTTCCCTGATGGCTTTTAATCCCAGCGTGCCGTCGGTGGCATTGCCGGACAGGACCACACCGATAGCCCGGCTTTGATGGGCCACAGCCAGGGAGGTGAAAAACACGTCGATCGGCATATTCCGTTCGTTCTTCGGCGGCCGGGGGCTAAGCTGCAAGTGGCCGTCTACGGCAATCAGTACTTTATTCGCCGGGACGATGTAAATGCGGTCCGGTTTGACCTGCACATGATCCGTGATCTCTTCGATGGGTATGCCGGTCACTTTTTGGAGCAGTTCCGGTAACAGGCTTTCATGGGTCGGCTCCATGTGCTGCACCAGGATAAAGGCCATGCCCGGATGTTGCGGGATGGCTCTGACCAGCTTTTTAAACGCCTCCAATCCCCCCATGGAAGCACCCACGCCCACCACCGGGAACAAATCCGGCGCGGGCCGGCTGGGGGTCATATCTTCATTCTCTTCCATGACACGTAATTGTAAAGGTGCTTTTTGTGACAAGGCATCAGGCCGTAAGGTACGGTTATTCCTAATCTAAGAAAATTTCGGTAAATTACAAGAACAGTCGTCCTTGTTTGAATCGCTATGAAACTCTATATAAAAGATATGGTGAGCCTAAGCAGCCGGGAGATCGTGAAGAGCGAACTGATAAGGCTCGGCCTTCACCCGATAAGCGTCGATAGATGCGTGGCGGATATCTGGGAGAACCCTTTTCAGGTGCAGCAGCACGAACTGCGAACGGCATTGGCCGAGGCGGGCTTCGAGCTGCTGGAGGATAAAAAAGATATCCTTATTCAGCAGATCAAGAACATGATCATCGAAGTTGTCTATGATATCGAGGAGCCGCTGGTTTACAATTTATCCGGATACCTGAGCGAACGCCTGGATCATGACTATACCTACATGTCCAACCTGTTCTCGGAACGGCTGGATACGACCATTGAAAAATTTTACATCCGGCACAAGATCGAACGGGTAAAAGACATGCTTCTTTATGAGAGGCTGACCCTTACTGAAATAGCTCATAAAATGCACTACAGCAGCCTGGCTCACCTCTCCAGCCAGTTTAAAAAGATTACCGGTCTAACCACCTCCCAATTCAAACAGCAAAATAGCAGCGACCGCCCCATGAGGGCCGATTATTGATCCGGACCCACGCATGGGAGGGTCATGAACTGTAAATTTTGTAACATTTATTGCAAATCCTGTAAGTGGCAAGCCGGTCCTCGTTGTTATCTTTGACCCTTGCCCTTTATAGGTTAGGGCTTTGATCAGGATTTGTTTTTATAGAAGTTGAAGTATACTTGCTAAATCCTATCCGCGGGCGGTCGGTACCCGGTCGCCCGCTTTTTTTTGATCACCCATAAGTGAGACCTTATGCGAACAATCATAACAGGCACAGGCAGCTATATACCAGGCGAAGTCCGTTCTAATCAAGACTTCGCCCTTGTGGAATTTTACAATGAACACCGGCAGCGTATCCGCGTCGAAGGCGTCGAGCTCATCGGAAAATTTGAGCTGGTCACCGGCATCGCACAAAGACGATATGCCCAAGAGGACATGAACGCCTCCGATATGGCAGCCCTGGCCGCCGCAGCGGCCATCCAGGACGCCGGTGTGGATCCGGAATCCATTGACCAGCTCATCGTAGCACATAATTTCGGCGACGTTCTAAAGCACACCTGTCAATCCGATGCAGTCCCCAGCCTGGCCACCCGTGTAAAGCGTGCTCTTGCGATCCGGAACCCAGGTTGCGTAGCCTATGACCTGCTATTCGGTTGTCCTGGCTGGCTCCAGGGACTTATCCAGGCAGACGCCTACATAAAGGCCGGTCTCAGCAGTAAATGCCTGGTAGTTGGCGCCGAAACCCTCAGCAGGGTGATCGATCCCTGTGACCGGGACAGTATGATCTATAGCGACGGCGCCGGCGCGGTTGTCCTCGAGGCTCGATGCGACGCCCCGGCCGATTCGGGCATCCTCGGCTCCATCAGCCAGACGCATGCCTTTGTTGAAGGCGAATACATCACTTTGGGCCATTCTTACTCTCCGGCTGCCGATTCCCAACGGCGTTACCTCAAGATGCAAGGCCGCAAGGTGTACGAATTTGCGCTCAAAACCGTGCCTGCTGCCATGAAAGCATGTCTCGAGACCTGTAAAATCGATATCGACCAGATAAAAAAGATCTTTCTCCACCAGGCTAATGAGAAGATGGATGCGGCCATCGTAAAGGCGTTCTACCGGCTCTATGGCTACAAGGAAGCCCCTTCACCTATCATGCCGATGAACATCCGCGAGCTCGGCAATAGCTCGGTCGCCACCATCCCAACCCTGTTCGACATGGTAAGGAAGGCTGCCCTGCCGGAGCATCGTCTGGACCGGGGAGACACTCTACTCTTTGCGTCCGTGGGCGCAGGCATGAACATCAATGCAATATGCTACAGAATGTGAAAGGGGATCAGCACGTCCTTTGACGCCTATACGTTCTTTAATGCATAGTTCTTCGCCAGTTCCTTTTGGTATTCGCGGGCCAGTAAGGAGTGACCATAGGCGGCAACGGTATCTTCAGCGGCTATTTGAAAGGCGCCGGCCTCATGATGATGCGCAGCCGCGAGATGGCTCCGGGCGGCCAGGTGATAGTGGTCGGCCGCCTTTTTGTGGTTGGCAACGGCCTTTTGATTTTCATGGAAAGAGCTATCGACCCTGAATATTCTTGAGAGACCACTGTCCTTGGTCGTAGATGCTGAAGTTGACATATATTTTCGATTTATATCGTGAGTGCATTTTCCCGATATAGCAAAGGTGGGGAATATATGCCATGGCTTTGCTATACAAAACCTATCCTTCATTGCATCATTCACACCTATCCTGCCGAAAGATGTGTGAATGTTGTAACTCATTCCAGCAATAGTATAACGATATAGACGGAAATAAGCGGCAATTTTGCAGACAACATTCAAATAATCGCATGCACAAGGACAAAAATACTCCAGGCGAATACGCTCTTTTCTTATCTGACAGCAAAAAACGGGAAATGGATGAGAAGGCTAGTTTTTATGACCAGGACGCGTTTGCTAATAGCCAGTTAGAGCGGGCACTGGATCTAAGGAATTGCGGACTCCCAATCGCGGGGATGGGGCTTCAGGAAAGGATAAAATATTATTTCTTCCAAAACTTTCGACCCTTCTGGGTCAAATAGGTGTGGCCGGGTCTTCGACCTCATCATCCCTTACGCCGCAAGGAGGAGTTATTACGCTTGCTGTCAGCCCCGACATCTCGAAATTCGTATTATCAAGCGCCTTTCTAAGTACGGGGCACTCGATGACCATTGAGGCGGTTATCTGCGCTTGCATTTTTCGCAGGTCGACATTGACGTCGCTGACACCTGGCATCGTTTCCGGCCTGGTCCTGAAGGCGGTGACATCCGCGCTGTTGTATATTCCGCTGACGTGAAATTTATAAATGTATGTTTTTGGCATTATCTCTCCTCATTAGTTATTTTTTCGGATTAGTAGGCGGGCGAAGGTAGGTGCTGCCAAAGATAATTTGACCTTCGAGAAAAATATTATACAGTTAAGGTATCCCGTTACATAATTCTCACCTCATGATAGGTTTCCCGCCTATAAGATAGTATGGGCAAGATCGATTTAGACGCTTTTGTAGCGAAATTTCAGGACGGGTATTATTGCGATAAAAATCAAATCCAGGATGCGCTTGATAGGGCACCATTCAGGCTTTCGCCCACCACGCTGCCAATTTAGCAGTGCTGCGGCTGGCAAATAGCGCCCGGCGCTCGACGCATTTTGATCGTACCATCCATTTGAAACGAATTCCATAAAGCGTTTGTATTCGTCGTCTGAAACGTAAATGTTCAGCCGATGATGTGTATTACCCGGGCCGCCTTTGGGTCTGCCGCCCTTATTTTTCCGATCGGTAGGACTGTTTCCATTCAACTGCGGCTCCTTCTGGTTCTCACTTGTTGTCATGGCATTTTCTTTATTTTGTTGGATTATGGCTTGAGAAGACGACTTTGGAGGCTTGAGGTTTTTTACCCCAAACGTGCCACGTTTGTACATCTGGGCAGGGGGCAGAGAGTCTGAAGTTCCACCGAGATGCGATCTTCTACGCCGCAAAAATGGTTTTAGACCGTCTTTTTTTCCTCTTGCTGGCCTTTCAAGATTGGTTTGAGTGATAACCTTTCCTTCAGCGCTTGCATGTCGTTGCTGACCTTCCTATCGACTATTTTCGCATAGTGCTGTGTCGTCTTCAGATTACGATGCCCGAGCATCTTTGAAACTGTCTCGATAGGAACGCCATTACTCAGCGTGATTGTTGTCGCGAAAGTGTGGCGGGCAATATGGAAGGTTAGGTACTTGTCAATCTGGCAGACGTCAGCGATTTCTTTGAGATATTGATTCATCTTTTGGTTGCTTAGGATCGGTAGGACCTTATCTTTTTTCAGGCATAATGGATGGTCGAAATACTTATCTAAAATCTGCTGCGCCATTGGTAAAAGAGGGATTCGGGAGGCTGTGTCGGTCTTCTGCCGGCGGGTGAAGATCCACTTGCCGCCATCGATGCCGGTGCTTATTTCCGACCGCTTCAACTTCTGCAAGTCGGCATATGCCAGACCGGTAAAACAACTGAATAAAAAGATATCCCGGACCTGACTTAGGCGCTCGGTGATGAAGCTTTTCGTCGTCATGCGCTCTAACTCCTCCACCGTTAATGCTTCCCTTTCTATCTCCCTCAACGCCATATTGAAACCCATGAACGGATCGCGTTGGAGCCATCCATTCCGCAGCGCGCGGATCGCCATTTTCTTGACACAGGCGATATATTTCATGGTTGTATTGTGCTCGACACGCTGCACGCTTTTGTACCAGAATTCCAGTTCGGTGATGAATTCATAATCCAATTTTCGGATGTCGATATCGTCCAATTTGTACTTCCATTGCAGGAATGACCGGGTATGTTTTAAAACCGTATTGAACTTGGTCAGCGTCCCTTTGGAGAACTCTTTTCCTATCAGGGCCTTCACCTGGTCATTGTGATATTGGAAGATTTCGAGCAACAAATGCGGGCGCTCACTGCCTGCCTCACGGCCTTGGACAAAGTTGCGGAGGGCTTCGGCGGTGACCGGCTTACCGCTCATGAGCAGCTGATGTCGGGCCTCATGAACCTTCGCTTGTAGGGTGTCGAGGTAGGCATTTAGCGACTGAGCTTCGCATTCGGGCGGCGCAGCCGAGCGACGGGGCGGAGTCTTGGGAACAATGGCCCACCCAGCCTTGGCATTCCATTTTGTCGGGTCCCAGGAACGGTGAATCGACATTTCTTTCATTACTCCGTCAACAGTGATACGGAGATAAATAGGCCGGTGAACTTTGGTGTCACCGTGCTGCTTTTTGAGGTAGAAAAGCAAACCAAAACTCTTCGAGATCATAACAAGTGCTTTTAAACTGGTGAGTAAATTAGCAATTGCATACGTTCTTGACTTAGGCGAAATATGCGCAACTTGGCTGAGGTTCAGGGCTTTTGGTGCTCGCCAGTGAGCCGATTTCGGCGAATTTCAAGCGGCTCACGAATTGCTCACTGGAAAACGAAGAAAAGTGAGGCAAAACGACGGAAAGTCCGGCGGCTGCTAGAAAGCAAAAAGCCCGTCAACACTCGGTCAACAGGCTTTCGGCGAAAAGTTTGAGAAACCAACTGCGGAGAGGGAGGGATTCGAACCCTCGGTACGGTTGCCCGCACAACGGTTTTCGAGACCGCCACAATCGACCGCTCTGCCACCTCTCCGGGGGTTGACGCAGGCCCGGCGGGGACTTGCGAGGCGTCGGCGCGGGAAGCGCGCGGCGCGAGGCGAAACGGGAGGCAAAAATAATGGATTTGGGCGAAAAATGGGGGATTTATAGGCGATTCAGGGAAAAGGGATAGTTTTGGCGGCAAATTCGAAGAAGGAATGTCAACTGGAACCGTATTGATCATCGA
>DASYSV010000472.1:0-8951 GCA_036010185.1 Puia sp. | reverse complement strand
GCTTCTTCGGCCGCTGTATCGCCGGCGCCTATAATGGCCACCTCCTTGTTGCGGAAAAAGAAACCGTCACAGACGGCACAGGCGCTGACACCATAACCGTTGAGCCGCTGTTCGGATTCCAGACCCAGCCATTTGGCGGATGCTCCCGTGGCGATGATCACCGCGTCGGCTTCGATCAACTTTTCCTCGTCGATCCAGACCTTCAGCGGATGTGTGGAAAAATCCACTTTTGTCGCCAGGCCGTACCGGATATCCGCGCCCATCCGGGTCGCCTGTTTTTCAAAATGTACCATCATCTCGGGTCCCTGCACTCCGTCCGGGTAGCCGGGATAGTTCTCCACCTCCGTCGTTATCGTCAATTGTCCTCCCGGCTGAATACCCTGGTAAAGGACGGGTTTCAGATTGGCGCGCGCCGCATAAACGGCGGCCGTATACCCGGCCGGACCCGAACCGATGATCAGACAATGTACTTTTTCGTGGGCGTTCTGTTCCATGCGATAGATTATATGGTCACCGCGGCTGTTATCCGCGGTTTAAGCCTGCAAATTTAACCCGAAAATGGATAGCCAAGTGTCGGTTGAATGACTTAGTTTCACACCTGGTTATCAACAAACTGCTATTCCGATGTCTCTATTTTTCCGATGGCTGCTTTTTTCGCTGATCCCCCTTTTTTCCATCGCGCAGAACGGCAGATCGCTTCAAACCGGCTCCTGGGGCGACCAGGGCAATGGCACCTTTATCAATCCTGTGCTTTATGCCGACTATTCCGATCCTGAGGTCATCCGGGTCGGGGACAAATACTTTATGGTATGCTCCGAATTCGCAAACATGGGCATGCCGGTATTGGAGTCGGACGATATGGTCAACTGGACGATCATCGGGCAGGTGTTTTCCCGGCTGAACTTTCCCGAATATGACCATTTCCAGCGTTATGGCCGCGGCTCGTGGGCTCCCGCCCTCCGGTTTCACGACAATCGGTTTTATTTGTATTTCTGTACCCCCGATGAAGGCTTGTTCATGAGTACCGCTACCGATCCGGCCGGCCCCTGGGCGTCTTTGATACAGGTGCATGCGGGGCCGCGGTGGGAAGATCCCTGTCCCTTTTGGGACGAACATGACGGCCAGGCCTATCTGGGACATAGCCGCACCGGCGCCGGACCCATCATCATTCATAAAATGAGCGCCGATGGAACGACCCTGATGGACTCCGGCGTCACTGTCTATACCGGCCCCACTGCCGAGGGTACGAAGATCTTCCAGCTCGACGGTTATTATTATATCAGCATCCCCGAAGGCGGCGTCAGCAAAGGCTGGCAGACTGTCCTGAGATCGAAGAACATCTACGGTCCCTATGAAAAGAAGGTCGTGCTGGAACGGGGGACCACGGGTATCAACGGTCCGCACCAGGGAGCGCTGGTAGCCACGCCCGCCGGGCAGTGGTGGTTCTATCATTTCCAGTCTGACGGAGCCATGGGCAGGGTGTTGCATCTTGAGCCGGTGCTCTGGCAGGACGGCTGGCCGCTGATCGGCGCCGATATCGATCACAATGGCATCGGCGAGCCGGTGTATGTATGGAAAAAGCCGGACATCGCGGGCGAGCATCCGATACGTGCGCCTCAGACAGATGATGAATTCTCCGGATCAAGGCTCGGGTTACAATGGGAAAGCAACCATAATCCCGTGCCTTCCGCATGGTCACTGACCCAAAAACCAGGCTGGCTCTGTCTCAACGCCTTGCAGGCGGACAGCTTTTTCCATGCGCGGAACACTTTCACCCAAAAGATCATGGGTACCACGGGTACCGTCACGGTCAGGCTGGATCCCGCCGGCATGGCCGACGGGCAGCAGGCCGGGTTATGCGCGATGAGTTCGATCTATGCGCTTGTCGGTCTTCGGAAAAAGGAAGGCCATCTGTGGCTGTTCTTCGACGATGGCAAGTCGCCGCAGGAACTGCAGCTTCGAAGCGGCATCGTCTACCTGAAAATGCAGCTTCGGATTAAAGAGGGGCCCAATCAGTGTCTCTATAGTACGGATGGAAAGACCTGGGAGCCGGTCGGCTCGCCATTCGAGACCAAATTCGGCTTCTGGAAAGGGACCCGGATCGGCCTTTTCAGCTATAACACGCTCCGCGACGGCGGAACGGCAGCCTTCGACTGGTTCCATTACGACTATGATGGACCAAAGGCTGCCGCACCAGTAGCCGGGCGCTAATGAAAAATCCCGGCCAGAGGCCGGGATTTTTGAGTGTTTTCGGCTGGGCCTAACCCAGGTATGCTTTCAGCGCGTTACTGTAGCGCGCCTTTTGAAGGCGTTTGATCGCCCTTTCTTTGATCTGGCGGATACGCTCCTTCGTCAGGTCGTATTTCTGGCCTATCTGCTCGATGGTTACCCCATTTTCGCCGTCCAGGCCAAAATAGGCGTTGACAATCTCCGCTTCGCGGGGACTGAGGGATTTCAGCACCCGGCGGATCTCCGCGCGTAAAGAATCTTTCATGACGTCGTCGTCCGTCTCGTCGCCACCTTCCAGCAAATCTCCCATCGCTACGTCTTCTGCCTCGTGAACCGGGGCGTCAAGACTGCTGTGACGGGTATTACTTTGGAAAATGTTGTTGATCTCCGTCTCACTCATTTCCAGCAACTCGGCTAACTCTTCCGTGCTAGGCTCCCGCTCATGTTCCTGTTCGAAAGCCATGTAGGCCTTGTTTGCCTTGTTGTAAGTGCCAATTTTGTTTTGAGGCAGGCGGACTAATCTGCCCTGCTCTGCCAACGCCTGCAGGATGGACTGGCGGATCCACCATACCGCGTATGAAATGAACTTGAAACCCTTGGTTTCATCAAAGCGTTGAGCCGCCTTAATTAAGCCGAGGTTGCCCTCGTTGATCAAATCACTCAATGATAACCCCTGGTGCTGATATTGTTTTGCAACGGAGACCACAAAGCGCAGGTTGGCCTGCACCAGCTTGTCCAGAGCCTTCTGATCCCCCATCTTGATGCGTTGCGCCAAGACAGTCTCCTCTTCGGGAGTGATCATCGGGATCTTGGAGATCTCCTGCAAATACTTTTCAACCGCCTGAGAATCACGGTTCGTAATCTGTGTAGCAATCTTTAGTTGCCTCATATCGAAAAAGAATAATAAAAGATGACAAAATCTCGTTTGGACAAGCTACCGTTTAACGGTTTTGCATTGGGGGGTACTAATCAACAAACATTTACTGAGCCGGGAGTGTTCACGGAGGGGGCAAAAAAGATATAGAAATAAAATTCATGTCGTTCCGTCCAGAACCGTCAGCGAAAGTAGTCACCAAAACTGGAAAATCATAGTAGTGTGGAATAAAAATGCTTGTTTTTAATCATTTTTTTAGAGTTGATCCAATATTTTGGCGCTTTGCAATGCTCCGCTGGCTTTTGCAGCTAATCTCCGACGCGAATTTTTAGCGTCGCTTTAACAGATGAGCTTTTTTCGGATGTCCGACCCCGGTACGTGGTCCGGCCACCCGCGAAACATAGCTTTAACTTATTGATTATTAATCAGTAAACAACCTCATTGCCCTTGACGTTCAACACGAGGCTCTTTTTGGTCGCAGCTTCGACGCGTCCGACGACCTGCGCTTCGATCCCGAGCTCACCCGCAATCGCGATCAGCGATGCGGCAGTCGCTTCCTCCACGTACGCCTCCAGCCGGTGACCCATATTAAATACCTGGTACATTTCCCTGTCATCGGAGCCGCTGGCAGATTGTATCAGCTGGAAAATGACGGGTGGTTTGAACAATTGATCCTTCACGATACGAAACGCCCCCGGCAGATATTTCATACACTTGGTCTGCCCTCCTCCGCTGCAATGGATGAGCCCGTGCAGACCGTCGAACTGTTCGGTCAGCAGTCTCCGGACCAGCGGAGCATAGGTTCGGGTAGGACTTAACAAGAGATGCCCGATGTCCGTGGATACGACCCCCTCCGTCTTCGATCCTCCGGAAATTTCGCCGGCGCCGGAGAAAGCGGGGATTTCGATCGGGTCCGTCATCCGGTGAGGTCCGATATAGACTACCGCGTCTTCGAGCATGGTGTCATAAGACTCGTGGAATCTGGCGCCATATGTTTTGTGCAACAGATCGTGACGGGCGCTGGTGAGCCCGTTGCTGCCGATACCGCTGTTGTATTCCTGTTCGTATGCAGCCTTACCTGAACTGGCAAAACCCACGATCACGTCGCCGGCGCGGATCTTGTCGTTGGTGACAAGCCGGTCTTTTGGCCAGCGGGCCGTCATCGTTCCGTTGACTGCAATAGTCCGGACGACGTCCCCTACGTCGGCCGTCTCGCCACCCAGATAACGGATGCCGACGCCATACGACGCCAGCTCATCGAAAAATTCCTGTGAGCCTTCGATAATGGCCGAAAGCACTTCCCCCGGTATCACCCGGCGGTTACGGTCGATGGTGGAAGAGAAGAGCAGGTTGTCATAGATACCCACACACAACAGATCGTCGAGGTTCATCGCGATAGCGTCGCGCGCGATACCCTTCCATACGGAAACGTCTCCTGTTTCCTTCCAATACAGATAGGCCAGGATGCTTTTGGTTCCCGCCCCATCGGCGTGCATGAGGTTGACCCAACCGTCGTCGCCCCCTAAATAGTCGGGATAGATCTTGCAAAACGCGTTCGGGAAGAGACCCTTGTCCAGGTTTTCGGTAGCCTGATGAACTTCTTCCTTCTGAGCGGAGACGCCGCGTCGGGCATATAATGACATAAGGCAGCAAAGGTAACGGATAAATCGTTTAGATTTGCCGTGGCGGCCCTCCGGGCCGCCCTTAGTTTCACATGCGAATCCATTACCATACCGACCAACTGCCGTCCTTCCGTCGGGCAGTGGTCACGATCGGTACATTTGACGGCGTACATACGGGTCATGCGCGTATCCTGCAACAGCTGAGAGAAGAGGCGGCCCGCATCGACGGGGAAACGGTGATCATCACCTTTTTTCCTCATCCCCGCAAGATCGTAAAGGGCGGCTCAGGCGATATCCGGCTCATCAATACGCTCGAGGAGAAGATAGAACTGCTTTCCTGGCAGCGGATCGATCACCTGGTGATCGTCCCTTTCACCGAGGCCTTCTCGCAAATGACCGCCGAAGAATATATTCAGGATTTTCTGCTGGCCCGGTTTCATCCGCATACCGTGATCATCGGCTATGATCATCGTTTCGGGAAAGGACGGCTGGGAGACTACCACCTGCTCGAACAGTGTAGCGGGTCAGGACAGTTCCGGCTGGAAGAGATACCGGTACACCTGCTAGATGAAGTATCTGTCAGCTCTACGAGGATCCGGGAAGCGATCTTACAGGCGGATATCGATACGGCCAATCAACTCCTCGGCTATCCTTTTTTCTTTTCCGGCACGGTCGTAAAAGGGCGCCAGCTGGGAAGGACGCTTGGATTCCCGACGGCCAATCTTTCGACCGACAATCCCGAAAAGCTGACCCCCGCCGACGGCATCTACGCAGTGGAGGCGGTATTGCTTCCCGAATCCCCGCTTTTTGGGTCGCCCCGTATGAAAGGAATGATGAGCATCGGGATGCGCCCGACCGTAGACGGTAGGAACCGGACCATCGAAGTGAATCTCTTCGATTTCGACGAGGACATCTATGGAAAGGAATTGCGGGTCTTCGTGATCCGGTACCTGCGGCCCGAATTGAAGTTCAACGGCCTCGAACAGCTGAAAACGGCCATCGCCAAAGACAAGGCAGACGCGCTTGCCGTTCTCCCGTCTGACCGGCCGCGCCCCTCTCCATCGGACCGTTAGCGCACCTCTGATTTGGGCGCGCGTCCGACTAATCCATGATCTTTACGACCAGCTCCTTCAGCAGCGACGCATCCTCCGTGCCCGCGCTGCCCACCCCTACACTTTTCAGATTGTAGGCATGCAGGAGGAGCAGCCCGTTCTCGATCCCTTCATAACCATAATTGCGCACCGCGGCCAGATAGTCTTTGACAAAAAACGGGTTCACGCCGATGGCCGATGCGACGCCTTTTTCATCGCGTGCCGGCTGGCCGAAGATCATATACACCTTGCTGAAGAAATTGTAGATGGAAGGCAATATCAGCTGAATAGGTCCGGCCTTCGGATTGCCTTCGAAATACTGGATGATACGGACGGCTTTTACCTTGTCCTTTTTGGCGAATGCATCCTGCAGCTCGAATACATTGTATTCCTTGCTGACCCCTACATACCGCTCTATATCGTCTTCGCTGATGCGCTTGCTGCCAGCCAGGTTCACCAGCAGCTTGTCGATCTCGTTGTTGATGCGGCTCAGATCGTTGCCGATATGGTCGACCAGCAACAGCAACGCCTTTTGGGTGATCTCGTATCCTTTGCTCCGGATAAGCCCATTGGCCCATTCCGGAAGCTGGTTCTCGTATAGCTTTTTGGTGCTGAACAGTTCGGCCTTTTCTTTCAGCAATTTGGCCAGCCGGCTCCGCCCGTCCACCTTCTTTTCCTTATAGGCGACTACCAGCACGGTTGAAGCCAAAGGTTTGTCGATATAGGGCTCCAGCTTGTCGATATCGCGCATCTGTTGCGCCTCTTTCAGGATCACCACCTGCCGCTCGGCGAACATCGGATAACGCCGGCAGGCGTTGATCACCGCCGTCCAATCGGCATCCTTCCCATAAAAAACAGTTAAATTGAAACCCGCTTCCTCCGGCGAAAGGATGCGGCTTTCCGCGTAATCCACCAGCTGGTCTATATAATACTCCTCTTCTCCCTCCAACCAGTACACGGGCTTGAACTGCAACTTTTTCCAGTCCTGCAATATCTTCTCGACGGACATTCAAAACACTTTTATTGCGGCAATATTACATAATTCTTTAGGAATCAGGTGATCTACACAATAAATTGAGTTTGGCACGGTTTTAGACCAGCATGGTCTTGTAACCCGAAATTGGGTTACAGGATTGGATGAAATATTATCTATAACTTTTGAAAAAACATAAGCTATGAGTACGACAACCAACTATCCCTCAGCTTCTCCCCAAAGTCAACCGCCGAAAAAGGACTACAAGAATTTAGTTATCGGACTGCTGGCAGCCGGCTTCCTCGGCACCTGGGGTTATTTGCTCTGGAATAACAACAAACAAGAACAGGTTCAGACCCAGCAACAGTCGCAGATCGCCAAGGTCACCGACGAAAAAGGCCAGCTCCAGAAGAACTTCGACGACGCGCTGGTACGGCTCGACTCTCTCACCGGCACCAACAACAAACTCACCGCTACCATCAATGAAAAGGATGGCCAGGTTTCTAACCTCAAGAAACAGATCCGCGGTCTGCTGAGCAAAAATCACATGACCGAGGCCGAAAAGAAAAAGGCCGAAGACCTGATCAAGCAACTTAATGACAAAGTCAGCGGTCTCGAACAACAGGTCGCCCAGCTGACGCAGGATAACCAGACGCTGACCACCAACAATCAGCAGTTGACGTCGGACAAAGAAAAACTGACCAATGACCTGCAGACCAGCACGGCAACCAACCAGGATCTCACCAAGAAAGTAGACGTCGCTTCTACGCTCAATGCTTCCAATATTTCAGTCACTCCGATGCACGAAAAGAAAGACGGGCAGGACAAGGAAACCACCACCGCACGTAAAGTGAACAAGCTGGTGATCGCCTTCGACGTCGCCAACCGTATCGCGCAAACCGGCCCGACCGAAGTATATGTATGCATCACCGGCCCCGATGGCAAGCCCATCTCGGTTCCTGCGCTCGGTTCCGGCACCTTCACCACCCGTGAAGAAGGCGACAAGGTATTCACGGCTAAAGTCCCGGTTGAATTCGAAGCCGGCAAGACTAAATCCGTACAGTTCGCCTGGAAACAAAACAGCGAATTCCAGAGGGGTAACTACAAGATCGAGATCTATCACAATGGATTCAAGATCGGCGAAGGCACCCGGGAACTCAAGAAAGGCGGTATTTTCGGTTAATTCCGGTCTATATAAAGGACAAGACAAGGGCGCCCGAGCTAAAGCTCGGGCGCCTTTAGTTTTATGATTGGCCTTCGGCCGACGGCTCTCCGAGCCGTCCTGAGTTCGGGCGCCTTTCATTTATTGATGGGGGTCTTCGTTTGCCAGAGCACCCTTGTCACAGTAACGCGCGCAGCGCCGCACGTCCCGTATGAACGACTCCCGTCTCCCCTGCCTTGCGCCCCTCATACTGGAGACTCAGCTCCAGGCTTCCTCCCAGCTTCCTGGTGAGATCGAGTCCCCACAAATAGTTCTTTCCCGGCGCCAGTCCTTCCAGGATAGTATAGCTGACAGGCGAGCTGGTGCTGGCCGAACCATTCTTACCCACCGTATAGACGATCGACGTCATCGTAAACTTCCCCTGGATCGAAGTGCTCTGGAGGATATTGTATTTGAATTCCGAATTAAAGGCATCGGAAGTATAATGCTGGCCGCCCCATCGCAATGAATTCTGTTTGTCGGTCATCCGGAAGCTAAGCCCGATCCTCAGATTGGAGCCCTTCGTATACGTGATCCCGGGTTCCAGCACAAACTGTCTCAGATCGTAATTGCTGCTATCGAAATTGGAACTGGAATTGTTGAGCTGGTTGATCCCCTGCCGGTAGACGCCCGTAAGCGCTACAGATTTATTGAGATTGAGACGGGTCCTTAACGACCATTCATTGGTCTGACGGGTCTCATAGCCATAGCTCAACAGGGTCTTTCCGCCATTCTGCGTATTACTGAGATCGAATCCCCAATGCGGGTCGCTGCGATTGAACGAAAACGTATTGACCAGGATAAGCGTTCGGGTGATCAGTGCCGTATCATTCAGCGGGGCCTTGAAAGGGTTGTAATCGATGAGACCCGCCGCCTCCTGTTTCTGATTCATCTGCAGCGAGGACTGATACATCAGGCGGGCCAGAAAACCGGCGAATCCCCTGGCCCCGGCGCGGATCAC
>DASYSV010000462.1:0-5238 GCA_036010185.1 Puia sp. | reverse complement strand
TTGGACTTCCCGGCGGCTAACTTTTAGACGCTGGGAGATAGTTTTGCAAATAGAGCGAATTAATATATTGATAATCAATATGTTATTAAACAAGAAAGCCACCCCGGTTCTACAGGGTGGCTTCATGGGTTCCGGCATTGCCGGAATCCAGCATGACCACTTATCCTACAGCATCATCACTCATTTTTCCAGTCTTATTTCACCGGCATCAGTGGATTGGCCATCGCTGACCATGAGTCCGTCCTTGGCCGCGTTGCGGTAAGGGGGTTTTGCTTCGATAATGATCTTGTAGGCTCCCGGTTTGGCATCGGTGATCTCATACGAGCCATTTACGATGGGAGCTTTGAGCGTATCCGTTGCGGATTCGGCCCAGGCGCGGACACCCGCATCGGGAGGCATGATCGTGCCCCTGATCGAGCCGCTCTTCAGGTGAGCAAAGGCAAACAGGCCAGCGGCGGCAATTGCGACCGCGGATAATTTAAGTGAAGTGAAGTTCATAACCCGGCATTTAAAATGTTAATGATCAGTCTCTCGTTTTCCATGTCTGCACGATGGGAGGGAGGGTCATGAATAGGTTTGCAAGGACTATGCCATAAAAAAGTTAAAGATCGCGCTGCGTCGTCTGAAATGCGCCATGGGCGTGGAAAATATTCTACATGCCAGCCTGGTCCTGTCTTCGTTTCGAATGCTCGTTACCGTTAGATTCCGTCGCCTCTCCATTCTCCAGCAGCAGGAAGCGATCGATACAGGAAGGCAGCTCCCGGATGTAGTGGCTGACATAGATGAGGGTGGTATCGAAGGCCCGGCAAAGGGCGTCGATCAGCTCCCGGAACCATGCTGTCTGTTCCTCGTCAAGTCCCTGGCAGGGCTCATCGAGAATGAGCAGGGGAGGGTTCTTGATCAGCGCTCTCGCGAGCAGGACCCTACGCTGTTGACCGGCGGATAATTGCGCCAGACGCTTGGTGCGCAGGTCGTGCAGTGACAACAGCCGCAACCAATGACCGACGAGCGCTTCCTGTTTGGCGGAGAGCATCCTGAATAGTCCAATGGTGTCGAAGAGACCCGAAGCGACCACCTCGAAGACCGTCGCAGAGGTATCGAAATACAGGTGCAGTTCGGGGGATACGAACCCGATCTTTTTTTTGATCTCCCAGATCGTCTCGCCGGTGCCCCGCCGGCGATCGAATAGCCAGATATCATTGGCATAGGCCTGCGGGTTGTCCGCGGTGATGAGGCTCAGGAGCGTGGATTTTCCTGCTCCATTATGCCCGGCGAGATTCCAGCGTTGTCCCTTCCGGACCTCCCAGTTGATATTCCGAAGGATCGTCTTTTCGCCGTATCGCACGGTAGCGTTTACCATCCGCACCGCGAAAGAGAAACCCGGATCTTCGTTCCGGAGCGAGGAGACATTCTCTTGTTGAACCGGGGTCGGATTCTCTTCCCGGAGCGCGGCCGATCGCAGCTCGCTGAGGATCTCCGGATCCAGCTTCACGGTGACGGTCTGCAGGTCGGCGGGATGAAAATCGCTTTTAGGTCCCCGGAAGACCCATCGGCCTTTCTCCAGCTGCGCGACATGGGTAACGGAGGTGGGTAGCTCATGAGGCGCTGTGATGAGGAGCAGCTGGATGCCCCGGGCGGCGAGACCGTCGATGATCATATGGAGCGTAGCGCGGCCTTCCGTATCGAGTCCGGGAAATGGTTGATCGAGGATCAGCAGCTCTGGTTCTCCCAGCAGGGCGATCGCCAGCTGCACCCGTTTGTTCTCGCCATTGGACAGCTGTATCAGGGGTTTATGCAGGAGAGGCAGGATGTGCAGCGCATCCGGAAATGGGTGGCCGGTCCATCCGGCTTCGGCCAGCTCCTCCGCAACGGTGATAGTCTGATCGGCATCCGAAGCGTTGAAACGCTGCTGATAATAAAGTTGCGTGGCGCCGGCGTTGTTTCGGAACCGGTGCTGTTGCTCCACAATGGCGATACGCTGTCCGGGTGGGCCGGAGATGCGGCCTGCGGCAAACTGGCGGCCGAGTAAAACATGGGCTAACAGGGTTTTGCCGCTGCCGGAAGCACCGGTGATCGCCCATTGTTCGCCGCGACGGATGGTCCAGTCCAGATGATCCAGCAGCAGGATGTCCCCTATGCGGACCGAGATCCCTTCGAGGGTCAGGAATGATGAAGACATGGTGCGAATGTAGGACAGAAGGTGGAAAACCCTCCGGTGGGATCGGGATGTGGCGCGATATCCACAGGTGTAGATTAGAAATAATCCTTCTGTGCGTACGTTTGAGTATATTGCGGCCTTGCGGACAGGGCTATACGGCGCCCGGGTCGTCCCTTTGAATTAATTTATGGCAGAAAAAAATAATTTGTTCGAGTATAATGAGGACAGCGTCAGGACGCTGGACTGGAAAGAGCATATCCGTCTCCGTCCCGGGATGTACATCGGAAAGCTGGGCGACGGCAGCAGCCCCGATGACGGCATCTATGTCCTCCTCAAAGAGGTGATCGACAATTGCATCGACGAATACACCATGGGTTATGGCAAACAGGTGGAGATCACGTTGGACAAACGTTCGGTCACGATCCGCGACTATGGCCGGGGCATTCCCCTTGGAAAAGTTGTGGATGTGGTCAGCAAGATCAATACCGGCGCCAAATACGACAGCAAGGCGTTTCAGAAATCGGTGGGACTTAATGGCGTGGGTACCAAGGCAGTGAACGCGTTGAGCAGTTTCTTCCATGTGACGGCTTTCCGGGATGGAAAAAAGAAATCGGCAGAATTCGAGAGGGGGGACCTTAAAATTGAGCATAAGGAGGCAAAGACCGACGAGCCGAATGGGACGAAAGTTATTTTCGTGCCAGATGAAAAGGTTTTCAAGAATTTCCATTTTCTTAATGAATACATGGACAACCAGTTCTGGAACTACTGTTACCTGAACGCGGGACTGGTGATCAATTTCAACGGGAAGAAATATGTCTCGAAGAACGGCTTGCTCGATCTGCTGCAGCGCCGTACCAACGAAGACGAGCTTCGTTACCCCATCATCCATCTGAAGGGAGATGACATCGAGGTCGCGTTATCCCATAACAACGATTACGGGGAAGAGATCTTCAGCTTCGTCAATGGTCAGTATACCACGCAGGGCGGAACCCATCAGCAGGCCTTCCGCGAAGCCTTCGTCAAGGTCATCCGTGACTTTTACAAAAAGGACTACGATGCGGCCGATATCCGCCAAAGCATCGTCGGGGCCGTCTCCGTCCGCGTGATCGAGCCGGTGTTCGAATCCCAGACCAAGACCAAGCTGGGGAGCCTGAACGTATCGGAAGGCGGAGCAACGATGAAGAACTTCCTGGGCGATTTCCTCGCCAAAGAGCTGGACAATTATCTTCACAAGAACCCGGCGACGGCAGAGGCGTTGAAAAAACGGATCGAGCAGAGCGAGCATGAGCGAAAGGAGCTGGCAGGCATCAAGAAGCTGGCGAACGAGAGGGCCAAAAAGGCGAATCTGCACAACAAGAAACTCCGCGATTGCCGGTATCATTATAACGAAGAACCCACCGGCAAGGACAAGGCGCAGGTGCTGGAGAAACAAAAGGAAAGCACGATCTTCATCACCGAGGGAGATTCGGCCAGCGGAAGCATCACCAAGGCGCGCAGCGTGGAGACGCAGGCGGTCTTCAGTCTCCGGGGCAAGCCGCTCAACTGTTTCGGTCTGACCAAAAAGATCGTTTACGAGAACGAAGAGTTCAACCTGCTGCAGCACGCGTTGAATGTGGAGGAGGGGATCGAGGGTCTGAGATATAACAATATCGTTATTGCGACGGATGCGGATGTGGACGGAATGCATATCCGTCTGCTGCTGATGACTTTTTTCCTTCAGTTCTTCCCCGATCTCGTAAAGAACGGGCATATCTATATCCTCGAGACCCCTCTTTTTCGGGTCCGCAACAAACAGGAAACCATTTATTGTTATGACGAGGCGGAAAAACAGGCGGCGATAAAAAAGCTGGGCGGCAAACCTGAGATCACCCGGTTTAAGGGGCTGGGAGAGATATCTCCGGACGAGTTCGCCCGGTTTATAGGGCCGGATATGCACAAACAGCCGGTGATGATCATGCACGACACGCATATCCAGCAGGTGCTGGAATATTATATGGGCAAGAACACGCCGGACCGCCAGGAATTCATCATTCAGAATCTGAAGGTCGAGCTGGACCTGGTGGAGGAGGGAAAAGCATAATACGTATGATCCATATCGTTTTTCAATCGGGTGATATCGTTGCGTTGAAAAAGGCATTTGAGCTGGACCCATCCTTCCAGGGGGAAGTTGTGTGCATCGAAGACGATTTTGCCGTCGGGCCCATCGCGAACATTTATTCCGCGGAGGGCATCGAAGCACGTAAACAATGGTGGAGCGTGGTATTGGCAGGCGGCGATTATGAAAACCGGCTGGCCCCGGGGGGCGCCGGTGATGACAACGGGAAGGTTGCCGCGCTGAAACAGCGGCTGAGCGAAGACCAAAAAGAGATAGTCTGGATATGGGCGGCGCAGAATAAGCACGATGTCAGCGGTTATTATTGGCTGATGAGTCAGCTGAAGGAATTCCAGGGGCGCATCTTTATTCTGTATCTCAATAATCTTCCCTTTATCAATGAGAAGGGCCTGATCTTCTATCCTGAGAATCTGTTCCAGATACCTCCGCGCGAATTTCTGAAGGCCCGCAAACTGGCCCGGCCGATAACGCTCAGCGAATTCGAGGTCGATCCCGACGAATGGACCAGGCTCAGCGCCGAGGACAAAGGCGTTCGGATATTGGAAGGCGGGAAGAAGCTGTCACAGCATGATTATGTTTATTATGACGAGGAATTGAGAAAATTCATCACGGGGGATTGGATCAGGGTCAGCAAGCTCATCGGCCAGTTCCTTAACAAGGCCAGACAGACCACTGGTGACGCCTACCTGCTATGGCGGATCAAACAAATGGTTGTCGCCGGCGACCTGGATGTACAGGGCGAGTTGAAGGGCATGCGGGATTTCGAGATCAAATCGAAGAACGGTATGCCGGTAGTCGAGGAATCCGTTCCGGCCGATGCGGCGAATTAACAACAATCGAATTATGGCGAAGAGTAAAATAACGGAAGACTTTCACGGAAATGAGTCCGGCGTCACCGGCCAGTATAAGAATTGGTTCCTGGACTATGCTTCCTACGTCATTTTGGAACGGGCCGTTCCGGCGGTGG
>DASYSV010000451.1:0-7562 GCA_036010185.1 Puia sp. | reverse complement strand
CCGGCTGGAGCAGGAAAAGGGGGTTATCGTCCGGCTGGGGCTCCAGCGTTTTGGCGATCGGTATCTCCACGATACGTTCGTGAACGGAAACCCGGAGGCGGGCAGGATAGCTTATGTGCGGTTGTTCAGCGGGATCGCCGTTTTTATCCTGTTGATAGCCTGCATCAATTTCATGAACCTAGCGACGGCCAGATCGGTTGCCCGCGCCCGTGAGATCGGGTTGCGTAAGGTAGTCGGCTCTATGAGGGGACCTTTGATCGCGCAGTTCTTTTGTGAAGCCCTCGTCTTTGCCGTCTTATCGCTCTCCCTCTCCCTGATCATCGTCGTTGCTTTCCTGCCTTTCTTCAACACCTTTACCGGGAAGCAACTGTCCCTTCCGTTCACCCAACCGACCTTCTGGGCGTATGCAGCCGTCCTGGTCCTCGTTACCGGCCTGGTAGCGGGATCTTATCCTGCATTATATCTCTCTTCGCTGAAGCCTATCCGTATCCTGAAAGGAGCAGTTCGGTTTTCGGCAGGCGCGATCAGGTTCCGAAGATCGCTGACGGTTTTTCAGTTTGTGCTGTCGATCGCGCTGATCATCGCGACACTGGTGATAACGCGCCAGGTGAGCTATGTGCAAAATACCCGGCTGGGATACGACAGGGAGAACCTGATCTATGTTCGTATAGAGGGTGACCTGGTCAATCAAAAGAATTACCTTCTGTTCAAGCAGTTGGCTTCGACCATGCCCGGGATCGCTTTGGTCGACCGATGCACCGAAGCCCTTCAAAATATGGATTTCATTGTCTCCGACTCGTCCATTCGATGGGAAGGCAAGCGTCCCGACGAGCAGGTAGGGATCAAACCAGCCTCTGTGGGGTGGGACTTTGTCCGGCTGATGAAGATGGAGGTGGTCCTCGGCCGGGATTTTTCACGGACGATGGCCACGGATTCTGCGGATGCTTTTTTGGTTAACGAAGAGGCGGTGAGGGAGATGGGGTTGAAAGACCCGATCGGAAAATGGGTATCCGCCTGGAAAAAGAAAGGTCATATCATCGGGGTGCTGAAGGATTTTCATACCGCGTCGCTCCATGAGCCGATAATGCCGGTGCTCCTCGACGTCAAAGAATATGAGGATTTCGGGTTGATCGTCACGCGAACGAAGCCCGGGCAGACGAATGCGGCGCTGGCCAGCCTGGAATCGGTATACAAGACCGTGAACCCGGGTTATGCCTTTTCCTATCAGTTCGTGGATGAAGAATATAAAAAGCTGTACAACAGCGAGCTGATCATCTCCCGGCTGACTGTATCTTTCGCTATCCTGGCTATCCTAATCTCCTGTCTGGGTCTGTTGGGGCTCGCGATGCTGGCCGCAAGACAGCGTATCAGGGAGATCGGCATCCGGAAGGTACTGGGGGCCTCGGTCCGACAGATCGTCGGCTTATTCTCCAGGGATTTCCTGGGCCTGATCGCCGTGGCTTTTCTCATCGCCGCGCCGTTGGCCGGGTATGCCATGCAGCGGTGGTTGGCCGATTTTGCCTACAGGATAGATATCTCCTGGTGGGTTTTTGCATTAGCGGGTTTTTCGGCCGCCCTGCTCGCACTGCTGACGGTAGGATGGCAGGCCATCCAGGCCGCGCGTGTCAATCCTGCGACGAGTCTTCGTACGGAGTAGGGGATACACGGATTTTGTGTTCCGTAGCCGCCTCAACTTGCAAAGGCACATATTTTGCATAACTTTAGGGGAATAACTCTTCATTTGGTACGGAGTGCCCTGATATCGTTGTTCCTGATGTGGCATATCCGTGCCGCGGCCCAGTATTACTTCACGGGCGAGGTCCAGGGTATGCACGGTGACAAGCTCCAGCATGTATCCATAACGGTTAAGTCTAGCGGCTCGGTCTTTCTGACAGGCGTAGACGGTGATTTTTCAATCGTATCGCGGCAGTCCGATGACACATTGACCTTCGTCTATGACGGCTACGAGCATTTTACCACTTCCATCAAATCCACCGATTTCCTGCAGGTGACGCTGAAGGCAACGCCTGCCACCGGGATGGCAGGAGACAGGCTGGTATCGATGATCTCGGGCGGCGGTCCTTCTGCTTATGGCGGTGCGGGCGGGTTACGGAGCGACCTCGTGGAAAATCCCTTTGTCGCTCAGCCTGCGACGGTATCTTTTGCCGGCAGTTGCGGCGGTATTTCCTATAGTATTATCAGGCGTTTCCTGGAAATGGGGACGCCCGTCCCGGCCGACGCAGTCAAGATCGAAGAAATGCTGGACTATTTCGATTGGAATGAAGGGGAGCCTCATCCGGGGGAGCTTTTCCATTGTAATTCCGCGTTATTGTCCTGTCCGTGGAACAACGCGCACCGGTTGCTTTTCCTTAATATCCATACGGGAAAAGCGGATATGGCGCAGCTGGCTCCTGCCAATATCGTGCTGCTGATCGATGCCTCCGGCTCCATGGATCTGCCGAACAAATTGCCCCTGATAAAGGAGGGCATCCGGCCATTGGTACGTAATCTAAGGGATATCGATACCATCAGTCTCGTCGTGTATGGGTCCGGATTGAACGTAATGGCGGGCATACCGGGGTCGGAGAAGAGCAGGATCATCGAAGCGATAGAGCAGCTTCGGCCGGGGGGACCCTCACCCGGCGAGCGTGGGTTGAGACTGGCCTATGAGGTAGCGAGGCATCAGTATATAACGGGGGGGAACAACCGCATAGTCCTGATGACGGACGGCGACATCTGCAACACCTCGACGGTAGAGACGGAAATGGCGGAGTATATCGCGCAGCAAAGTAAAGATGGCATATCGCTTTCCTGTTTGGGGGTTGGGCTGGAAGATACCGTCCATTCCGAACTTCCCGCATTTGCCCGGCTGGGGAAGGGTAATTTCTCCAATGTACGTGAAGAGGAGGAAGGGGAGAAGGTCCTGTTGAATGAGTTGACGGGCAGAGGCAGCATCGCCGATAAGGTGTCGATCACGGCCGAATTCGATACTACGCTGATCGGCGGCTACCGGCTCATTGGGTGGGACAACAGGCGAAGCGCGTTGCAGGATACGGCGATCAGGCTGGAGGGCTGCAGCGTTTGTCCGGCTCATTCGCTGACCGCGTTGTTCGAGATCGTCCCGAAAAAAGATTCGGCGCAGATCGGGGCGATGGCGCAGATAAAGATCAGCTATTGCCTGCCGAGAGAGCACACCGGAAGAACGATGAGCTATCTCTGTCCGAACGAGCTGACACCCTTCCAAAGGGCCGGTCTGCCATTGAAAAGGGCGGTTTGTATCGCGCTGTTCGGCATGAAGCTGCGTCACTCGGGTTATGTGGGTCAGGTCAGCTGGGCGGAAGTAGAGAAGATGACCAAAGAGTCTTTTTCGACCAGAGATTTTATCGACCGGGATTATCTAACTTTGGTGGCCCGGGCAAAAAAGCTTTACGAAGGCAAGCCGGGAGAAATAGCCATCCATGAATAAAAGTTCACTCTACCTCAAGGGGGAAAGACTGAAAGAGCTGCACAGCCGTCCGGGAATATTCGTGATCCCCAACCCCTGGGATGCCGGCTCGGCGAAAATACTTGCGCATATAGGATTCGAAGCGTTGGCCACCACCAGCGCAGGATTGGCCTTTTCGCTGGGCAAGCCTGACGGAATGCGGGTCGT
Organism: Puia sp.; assembly: GCA_036010185.1. Taxonomy (GTDB): domain Bacteria; phylum Bacteroidota; class Bacteroidia; order Chitinophagales; family Chitinophagaceae; genus Puia. The sequence continues at coordinate 3,910 of DASYSV010000451.1, read as the reverse complement.
GACGCGCGAAGAGGCGCTGGCCAATGCCCGCGCGATCGTGGAAGCTACCCCGTTGCCCGTTTCGGCGGACCTGGAGAATGGATATGGGGATGAACCGTCGGTCTGTGCGGAGACCGTTCGAATGGCTGCGGATGCGGGACTGGCGGGATGTTCCATCGAAGATGCCACCGGCGATCCGGCCGATCCCATCTATCCTTTCGAGCTGGCGGTTCAGCGGGTGAGCGCGGCCGTAGCAGCGGCGCGTAGTTTTCCCTTTCCATTTACGCTGACGGCAAGGGCGGAAAATCTCATCCATGGACGGCCGGATCTGAAGGATACGATCCGTCGCCTGGAAGCCTTTGCGGCCGCGGGCGCCGATGTGCTTTTCGCTCCGGGTTTGACGACGAAGGACGAGATCGGCGCCGTAGTACGTGCTGTAGCGCCGCGGCCGGTGAATGTGGTCATGGGGCTGGGACGCGGGAGTTTTACCCTGGATGAATTGGCGGAGCTCGGGGTTCGCCGGGTAAGTTTGGGTTCTACACTTAGTCGCGCCGCATATGGACCTTTCTGGCGCGCAGCAGAAGAGATACGACAACACGGCACCTTCGACTTCGCGAAGGACATGGTAGCTTATTCCGAATTCAATCAACTTTTCACTCGCTCCTAAGCGAAAGTGCAGGGCTGGCGAGAGCCGCACGCATAGTATGGAAAATGACGGTGAGCAGGGTAATGACGAGCACCGTAACTGATGCGAGCAGGAATGGTGTGAACGATAGTCCCGTATTGTAAGGGAATATTTTCAGCCATTTGCTCATGAAGTACCATGCGGCGGGGCAGGCGAATATACAGGAGAAAGCCACCAGCGCCACAAAGTTACGTGTGATAAGGATCACCAGTTGGCCGGTGCCTGCTCCCATGACCTTGCGCACAGATATCTCTTTTTGCCGCTGTTGCGTAGTGAAGGCAATGAGGCCGAGTAATCCCAGGCAGGTGATCAGAATGGTCACGACCGAAAAGGTCGTAAACAGCCGTCCGCGCTTCTGGTCTGCCTCGTATGCGGAATTGAATGTCTGGTCGAGGAACTTGTATTCGAAAGGCAGATCGGGGAAGGCGGTGTGCCAGGCCTTTTGCAAGGCGGTGACGCCGGCGGCGATGTCTTTCCCATCGAGCTTTACCTGGATGATATTGGAATTAGGGCGGTAAAAAAACATCAGCGGAGCGATCGGGTTGTATAGGGACCGCTGGTTGAAATCTTTCACTACTCCTACTACTTCGAAATGGAATTGGGATGTATCGCCGGTGAATTTCACCCTTTTCCCGATGGGATTGTCTCCCCAGCCGAAGAATTTCACCATGTTCTGATTGACGATGATGCTATTGGCGGTATCCGGGAGGCCGGAGAAATCCCTGCCCTTGACGATCTTAATTCCCATCGTTTTGAAATAGTTCTCGTCGACGGCATAGTTGTTGACGCCCTGGTCTGTGAAGCCTTTGTCCGTTTGAACGGAGTACAGGTTCAGACCGATGTCCTGCCCGGGGACTGCCTGGGCGGTGCTGGCGTATATACAATGCGGATCCTTACGTATCTCATTGGTGAAGGTGCGGATCTGGCCGTTGGCATTGCGGCCACCGTTGACCGCTAGTGTAGCCACACGCGCCCGGTCGTAACCGATGTCGATGTTCCGAAGGTAGTTTAACTGTCCGTAGACGACGAGCGTGCAGATGAGCATGATCATGGCGATGCTGAATTGCGTGACGACCAGGACACGACGCAGGGTGACGTTGCTGGAACCTTTCGACAGATTGCCTTTCAGGATATGGATGGGATCGAACTTCGAAAGATACAGGGCGGGATAGCTGCCGCCGAGGAGGCCAACGAAAAGGATGATGGCTATGAGAATTCCGAAAATGTCCGGTTCCAGCAAGGCCCCGAAGGAAATGGATTTCCCTGAAAGGGTATTGAAGGTCGGCAGCAGGAGGGCCACGAGTCCCATGCTGAGCAGGAGGGCTATGACCGTCATTGCGGTGGATTCGATGAGGAATTGCGCGACGAGCTGCGGTTTGGTGGATCCCGTGACTTTCCGGACGCCGATCTCTTTGGCTCGTCTGGCGGAGCGTGCCGTCGTGAGGTTCATATAATTGATACACGCGATGATGAGCATAAACAGAGCCACGGCGCTGAAAATATAGATATAGGACATACTGCCCGTCTCTTCCGGCTCGCCATCGAGATCGGAATGCAGATGGATCCAGGTGATGGGCTCAACTACATAGTGTATTTTCACATTGAACTTGGCGAAAATTTCGGCCATATGTTCGTCGTACAGGGCAAGTAGTTTTTTCTCGAAGGCGGCCGAATTGGTATTGGGTCGCAGCAGGACGTAGGTGAACATGAAGAAGCCGCCCCAGTTGTTGGCAAAATTCTTGTCAAGGGTGCTGTTGGATATCAGCATGTTGAACCGGAAGTGCGAATTGGCGGGTACGTCTTTGACGACGCCGGTGACTTTGAAATAATCCCCGCTGCCGTCCTTGAGGGACTGTCCCACCACCGGATGACTGTTACCGAAGAATTGTTTGGCGACGGACTCCGTGAGAACGATGGATTTGGGTGCGACAAGGGCCGTTCGCGGATCACCTTCCAGAAATGGGTAGGTGAAGACCCGGAAGGCGTTGCTATCCGCATAGAAGATCTTTTCTTCATAAAAGGTTTTGTCGCCGATCTTATACAGCGTTTTTCCTTTGCCGACGAACCGGACGGACTCCTCTACTTCCGGGTACTCCTTTGCCAGGGCCGGGCCGAGGGGATACTGGGTGGAGGGCCACTTCATCACCGGCTTGTTGGCTTCTTTTATAAAGGAGCCGATACGGTAGATGCGGTCGGCCTTCTGGTTGTACCGGTCGTAGCTCAGCTCGTCCAGGATATAAAAGATGAGGAAGAGGCTGAACGTGATGCCGATGGTGAGCCCCAGGATGTTGAGGAGCGTGTACCATTTATCTCTCCGGAAATTGCGGAGTGCGACGATTATCAGGTTTTTGAGCATATATCTTAAAGATAAAAAATCTTATCTTCCCGCTCAAACAACTTTACATGAGTATCAAAAGGAGAGACTTTATCCGGCTTTCCGCCGGGAATGCGGCATTGCTTTATGGCCTTCCGGTGGGGCTGGCGGCTGGGGCGGAGCATGGCAAGACCTCTGATAAGACGGCCGGAAGCGGATCCTCTTTTGGGATGAACGGCGAACGGGCCGGTGCTTTGGACCGGTTGGCTCCGATGACAGGGGATGTCGTGCCGATCTCGGTAGAAGAGCGCCAGGCGCGTATTCAGAAAGCACAAAAGCTGATGGGAGAGAATAATATCCAGGCGATGGTTTTGGACTCGGGTACCTCTATGGTCTATTTCACCGGCATCGGCTGGGGGGCGAGTGAGCGGCCGATGCTGGCGATCATCCCCGCACATGGTGAAGTTAAATATATCAGTCCTGCCTTTGAAGCCGAGCGATTGAGGGAATTGATCAAGATCGGTAACGAAGTGCGGGTATGGGAGGAGGATGAGAGTCCCTATAAAGTGGCAGCGGGTATTCTGAAGGACTATGGCATTCGCACCGGAACCGTGGGTATGGAAGAGAGGGTACGATTCTTCATCTTCGATGGAATAAGAAAAGAGGCGTCTCAGCTGAATTATGTCAGTGCCGACCCTGTAACGGCCGCATGCAGGATGATCAAGACTCCGGCGGAGCTGGCCCTGATCCAAAAAGCGAATGACATCACGGTTGCCGCGTATAAAGCCTGTATTGCGCTGTTGCATGAAGGGATGACCCCAGCCGATTTCTCTTCCAGTGCCGAAGATGCTTTCTCGCGTCTTGGCGTCCGGGGAGGGCTTAGCGCCAACTTCGGTGAAGCGTCTGCCTTTCCACATGGCAGTATTCAGACC
>DASYSV010000450.1:0-10953 GCA_036010185.1 Puia sp. | reverse complement strand
TGTCTGAATCCGGACAATCGGAAGATCGTGGCAAAAGCCCTTCGGGGGGCATTCCGGGGGGCGGGCGTGCATGTGACCCATGACCTGATGGGGGCGGCCGTCGCGGCTTGCGGTACCACCAGGGGGATGGTCTGTAATCTCGGTACCGGCAGTTTCTCCTGTTATTTTGACGGCAAAAAGATCGCAAAGAGCAGTCCGGGGCTGGGGTATGTACTGGGGGACGAAGGCAGCGGGGCCTACCTGGGTAAGAAGGTGTTGCAGTACTATCTTTATGATACCTTTGACGAGGAGCTACGATATAAGTTTGATGCCAAATACGTTACCAACAGGAGCGAGATCCTTGAAAATGTGTATAAGAAAGCGTTGCCCAACCGGTTCCTGGCTTCATTCACCCTGTTCCTTGTGGAGAACCGCGGGCACTATATGATCGAGAATATCATCGAGGACGGACTGAACGATTTTTTCTTCCAACATTTGTGTAAGTACCGGGAAAGCTGGAAATTGCCGATCCATTTTGTAGGCGGCGTGGCTTACGGATTCCGGGACGTTGTGAGGGATCTGTGCGGTACCTATGAATTCGAGCTGGGCCGGATATTGCAAAAGCCGATGGACGGACTAATTAAATATCATCAATAAAGAACCTATACGCATGTCATTTGAGAAGGTTACCGAGGAAGAAAGCCGTTATCACGACCTGGATAAGATGAGTATTAAAGATATACTAGCGGGTATCAACCAGGAGGACAAGACCGTTCCCGACGCCGTAAGCAAGGCCATTCCGCAGATCGAGAAGCTGGTGGCGGCCATTACGGATAAAATGCTGGCAGGGGGTCGTCTTTTTTATATTGGCGCGGGCACGAGCGGCCGGCTGGGCGTATTGGATGCCAGCGAGATACCTCCGACTTATGGGATGCCGTTCGATCTGATCATCGGCGTCATCGCGGGCGGGGAGACGGCCATCCGCAAGCCGGTGGAGAATGCTGAGGACGACCCGGAGCAGGGCTGGTTGGATCTTGAGGGTTACGGCGTGGCGGACAATGATATTGTCGTAGGTGTGGCGGCCAGCGGGACGACGCCCTATGTGATCGGTGCGTTGCAGGAATGCCGGAAGCGGGGTATCCCTACCGGGTGTATTGTCTGCAATCCCGGTTCGCCGGTAGCGCAGCAGTCCGATTATCCGATAGAAGTGGTGGTTGGCCCTGAATTTGTGACGGGCAGCACCAGGATGAAGAGTGGCACGGCCCAGAAGCTGGTATTAAATATGCTGTCCACGGCAGTTATGATCCGGATCGGAAGGGTAGAGGACAATAAGATGGTGAATATGCAGCTGACGAACAGCAAATTGGTGGATCGCGGTACTAAGATGGTGATGGAAGGGACGGGGCTTACGGATTATGAGCAGGCGAAGGAATTGCTGCTCCGGTCGGGGAGTGTAAAAAAAGCGGTCGATTCGGTGAGTACCTGAGGTGGGAGAGTGCGAAGGACAAAAAATGCATTTCAGCTATGCACGAAATAGAACCTTTTTACAATTGGCGTCATTTGTATGTGAGCGAGGAAGACGAGCGATCGCCTTTTTATGGAAGGGTTTATTCGGAGTTCGAGTTTTCACAGACCATTTACAACTACTATATCCATCCTCAATGGGATGATTTCGGATCAAGGACATTATATCTGAAAGTGTTGCTGGCCGATTACGATGAGCACTATGTGGTGATCGAGCTGTTTGGGGAGTGGAATGATGCGATCGAGAATGACATCATGAATCTGAAGCGGGAGGTGATCGACAAATTCTTCGAATTCGGGATCACGAAGTTTATCCTCATTGCGGAGAATGTTCTGAACTTTCACAGTGGTGATAAGGATTATTATGAGGAGTGGTTCGAGGAGGTGACGGACGCAGAGGGGTGGATCGTGTGTTTGAATATGCCGGAGCAGACGCAGTATGATTTTAAGAAAGCGAAGCTGAATCGGTGGGTAGAGCTGCTGGATCTGGATAATTGGAGGACGTATAAGCCGATACATTTGTTCAGGCTGATCGATGGGCAGATGGCGAAGCGATTGGAATGATGGCCGCGTAGCCGCGCGGGGGTTGCGGGCAAAAATAAATTTGGTTATTAGTGAGAAGTCCCTAATTTTGGTGCACTGATATGATTACCACGAAGGCATACCGTTATTTTTACTTTTTCTTTTACTTCTACTTTACAGGTAGACCGGGATTGCTTTTGTTAAGAAATAAATAAATAGAAAAAATTAACATAAAGAGTCCCGGTCAAAACCCGGGACTCTTTTTTTTGTATGGACAAACAAACAAGAGTCTCTATCCAGGGATATGAAGGCAGCTTTCATCAGATGGCGGCGCGGCAATTTTTTGGTAATGATGTGGCGGTGATCACGTGCGCGACGTTCAGGGAGGTGGTCCGGGTGGCATCGAGCAGGAAAGAGAGCGATGGAGGGGTGATGGCCATCGAGAATTCGATAGCGGGCAGCATTTTGCCCAATTATAACCTGCTACAGAAGAGCGACCTTCGCGTCGTGGGGGAGATCTATTTGCAGATCAACCAGCATTTGCTGGTGAACCCGGGGGTGAAGCTGGAAGATATCCGGGAGGTGCATTCGCACCATATGGCCTTGCTTCAGTGCATCGATTTCCTGGAGAAGCATCCCGCCTGGAAGCTGGTGGAGACCGAGGACACGGCGTTGAGTGCCAAACATCTCCAACAACATCGCAGCAGACATCACGCGGCGATCGCGAGCGACCTGGCTGCCGAGCTTTTCGGACTGGAGATGCTGGCGCCGAATATCCATACGATGAAGAATAACTATACCCGATTTCTCATCCTGCAGCGTGAAGACGATGCGAAGGCCGTCGGGGAGCCGGATAAGGCATCGATCAATTTTCACACGGACCATTCGCGGGGCAGCCTGGCCCGGGTGCTGACGAAGATCGCCGACGGAGGGATCAATCTGAGCAAGCTGCAATCTTTCCCGATACCGGGTACAGAATGGGAATATTCTTTTCATGCGGATATGGAATTCGAGGATATGGGGCAATTCGAGCGGGTGATCGAGGCGATCAGGCCATTGACGGCCGCTGTGAAAGTCTATGGCGTTTATAAAAAAGGAATTACTGTATGAAGACATCCAAGCGGCTCGACGGAATAGGGGAATATTATTTTTCGCGGAAGTTGCGGGAGATAGAAGAATTGAATAAAGCGGGAAAGAACGTGATCAACCTGGGAATCGGCAGTCCCGATCTGCCTCCGCATCCGGATGTCATCCGTGTGCTGCAGGAGGAAAGCGCGAATCCGAATGTTCATGCCTATCAATCCTACAAGGGATCGCCGGTATTGCGGAAGGCGGTCGCGTCGTGGTACCGCAAGTGGTATGGAGTGGAGTTGGATCCTGAAAGCGAGGTATTGCCGCTGATCGGGTCGAAAGAAGGGATCATGCATATCTGTATGACCTACCTGGATGAGGGGGATGGGGCGTTGGTGCCCAATCCCGGGTATCCGACCTATCGAAGCGCAGTGAAGCTGGCGGGGGGTAACTGTGTGGAATATTCGCTGACGGAGGATGGCGGTTGGTTCCCCGATTTCGAGGAGTTGGAAAGGCTTGTGAGTTCGGGCGCATCTCATGGATCGACGGACCGTGAGCCCGCGGGTCGCATCAAACTGATGTGGGTGAATTATCCGAATATGCCTACGGGGAAGCTGCCGGACCGGGTTCTATTCGAGCGGTTGGTGGCATTTGGCCGAAAGCACGACATTTTGATCTGTCATGATAACCCATACAGCTTTATCCTGAACGAGTCGCCGATGAGCCTTTTGTCGGTGCCGGGGGCGAAGGAAACGGCCCTGGAGCTGAACTCACTGAGCAAGAGCGGGAATATGGCCGGATGGAGAGTGGGGATGTTGTGCGGCTCGAAGGAGCGTATCGATGAGGTTTTACGATTTAAGAGCAATATGGACAGCGGGATGTTCCTGCCGGTGCAGCTGGCCGCGGCGAAGGCGCTGTCGCTGGGCAAGGAGTGGTATGACGGCGTGAATGCCGTTTATCGCGAGAGAAGAGGTAAGGTATTCCAGCTGCTGGATCTGTTGAAATGCGAATTCAGTAAGGAGCAGGCGGGGATGTTCGTCTGGGCGGCGATACCGGCGGGGTATGCCGACGGGTATGCGTTGAGTGACAAGGTGCTGAATCAGGCCGGGGTCTTTATAACGCCTGGGGGTATCTTCGGATCGGCCGGCAACCGGTTCATAAGGGTAAGCCTTTGCGCGCCTGTGGAACGATTCAACGATAGTATCGACCGGATAAAAAAAGCGGGGATATGAAAAAGTTCGACTCGATAACGGTAGTGGGAGTGGGATTGATCAGCGGCAGCTGGGGCCTGGCTTTGAAGGACCGGGGTCTGGTCCGCAATGTCATCGGTGTGAGCCGAACGGCGGCGAGCGCGCAAAAAGCGATGGAGCTGGGATTGATCGACGAGGTCCTGCCGCTGGAGGAGGCGGTGAAGAAGAGCGATCTGATCTATGTGGCTATCCCTGTGGATGTCACGGTGCCGGTAATGCGACAGATCATGGATCTGGTGACGGACAGGCAGATCGTAGCCGATGCGGGGTCCACGAAGTGGGCGTTGTGCCAGAGTCTGGCCGGTCATCCGATGCGGAGCCGGTTCGTAGCCACGCACCCGATGTGGGGGACCGAATACAGCGGACCGGAAGCGGCGGTGAGGGATGCATTCCGGGGCAGGGCATGCGTCATCTGCGAGAAGGAGAAAAGTGCGCCCGATGCCGTGGAAGTTATGGAGGACTTATATAAAGATATGGGCATGCATATCGTCTATATGAATGCGAACGATCATGACATGCATGCCGCGTATATCAGCCATATCTCACATATTACGTCGTTTGCGCTGGCCAATACGGTGCTGGAGAAGGAAAAGGAGGAGAGCGCGATATTCGAGTTGGCGGGAGGCGGTTTCGAGAGTACGGTGCGGCTGGCGAAGAGCAATCCGTCGATGTGGTTGCCGATCTTTATGCAGAATAAAGAGCATGTGCTGGATGTGTTGAATGAGCATATCGCGCAGCTGAGGAAGTTCAAGAGTTGTTTGGAGAAGGATAACTCCGAGTATTTGAGGGAGTTAATGGAAAATGCGAACAGGATCAGGAGGATAATCAAATAGGGCTGCCCGCGGGGGCGACTGCTGGGAAGCGGGATAAGTTTCGGGGGAATGGCGCTGTGAGGCGGGCCACGGGCCCGACGGCCGAAGGCTCATTATTAGGGGATTTGGGCCGGAGGGTATTTTTAAGGGGACCCGGAGGCCCAAATTCAGTACCTTTGCGGCAAATTTCGAAAGAATATGATGACATTCGAAGGGTTAGGTCTGGATAGCCGGTTGGTGCAGGCAACGGATGCGCTGGGATTCAAGCAACCCACACCGATACAGGAGCAGGCTATTCCCGTATTGTTAAGCGGTACCAAGGACCTGGTGGGTCTGGCGCAGACTGGTACGGGCAAGACGGCGGCTTTCGGTCTTCCGTTGCTACAGCTGGTGGATGCGGCGCTGCGTTATCCGCAGGCTCTGGTAGTATGTCCGACCCGGGAATTGTGTATGCAGATCGTGACAGAGATCGAGTCCTTCAAGAAGTTTATGCCCGGCATACATGTGCAGGCCGTATATGGGGGGACTTCCATCGGATTGCAGATCAAGGACCTGCGCAGGGGTGTCCAGATAGTAGTGGCAACGCCAGGGCGGTTGATCGATCTGATCGAGCGGAAAGCGATCAACCTGGAGCAGATAAGCTATGTGGTGCTGGATGAGGCGGATGAGATGTTAAATATGGGGTTCCAGGACGACATCGAGTTCATCCTGCAGAATACGCCCAAGCGGGAAGCGACCTGGTTGTTCAGCGCCACGATGCCCGCGGAGATAAGGAGGGTCAGCAAGAAATACATGCAGGCCCCCAAGGAGATCACGGTCGGGAAGATGAATACGGCCAACAAGGCTATCGATCATCAGTACTATGTCACGGCGGCTCATGCCCGTTATGAGACATTGAAACGGCTGATCGATTTCAACCCCGGCATCTACGGCATCATCTTTACGCGGACGAAAGCGGACGCGCAGAACATCGCCGAAAAGCTGACCCGGGAAGGATACGATATCGACGCATTGCACGGGGACCTGACGCAGCAGCAGCGCGACAAGGTGATGGGGGAGTTCAGGGAGAAGACGTTGCAGTTGCTGATCGCCACCGATGTGGCGGCGAGAGGTATCGATGTACAGGGAATTACGCATGTCATCAATTACGAGTTACCCGATGACGTAGAAGTATATACGCATAGGAGTGGCCGGACCGGAAGAGCGGGAGCCACGGGGATCGCGGTATCGATCGTCCACGGCAGGGAATTGGGGAAATTACGGCAGATCGAGCGGATCGTCCAGGTGCCGTTCCATAAGATGGAGATACCCAGTGGGAAGGATGTGTGCAGGAAACAGTTCTTTACCTTCATGGATAAGCTGCTGCAGGCCGATATCAGTCACGGAGATTATGAGACGTATGTCCCGATGCTGGCGGAGAAATTTGCGGAGGTGAGCAAGGAAGAGGTGTTGAAACGGGTGGCGGCGATGGAATTCGACCGGTTCCTGAAATATTATGAGAATGCGGAAGACCTGAATGTGCGGAAGTCGGACGGCGCCACGAAGACAGGGTGGCGCCAGGGGTCCGACGAGGGCCGGGACCGGGAACCGCGTGGCGGGGATCGGAAGGAGTATGGACGCGGCGAGGGGAAAGCGCGGGGAAGGGAGCAGGGCGGCAATGGCGATTATGCCAAGCTGTTCGTCAATCTGGGGACGAAGGATGGGTTCTATAAGGCAAGCTTCCTTCAGTTCATCCTGGATATGAGCGATCTGCGGAAGGAAGTGCTGGGAAGGATCGACATGAAGGAGATGAACAGCTGGATCGAGATCGACCGGCGCTCGGCGGAGCAGATGATACGTGCGATCGATGGAAAAAAATTTAAAGGCCGGCGGATCCGGATGAATGATGCGAATAGCCGGTGAGCCGCGGCGGGAAGAGCGATGGAAGTGAGCCGCGGCGGGAAGAGCAATGGAAGTGAGCCGCGGCGGCAGCAAAACAGAAGTTAAACTACACCTCATATGGAAGCAACAGCAACTAAGAGTGCAAAGGAGATCGTCCAGGAAGCCTGGAACAAGCGTCCCCTGATCATTTCCGGTCCGTGCAGCGCGGAGACGGAAGAGCAAACGGTGGAGACCGTGAAACGACTTGCCAAGACCGGCAAGGTCGATATCGTGCGGGCCGGTATCTGGAAACCGCGTACCCGTCCGGGTAGTTTTGAGGGCATCGGGACGAAGGGTTTGCCGTGGCTGCAACAGGCGAGGAAGCTGACGGGACTGCCGGTCGCCGTTGAGGTTGCTACCGCCAAACAGGTGGAAGATGCGCTGCATTTCGATATAGACGTGTTATGGATCGGGGCGCGGACGACCGTGAATCCTTTCAGCGTGCAGGAGGTAGCCGATGCGCTTCGTGGCGTGGATGTGCCCGTGCTCGTCAAAAACCCTATCAATCCGGATATTGAATTGTGGACGGGCGCCGTCGAAAGGGTGGCGAAGGCCGGTATCGGGCAGATAGGGCTGATCCATCGGGGATTTAGTTCTTATGGAAATACCGAATACCGGAATGCGCCGATGTGGCATCTGGCTATCGAGATGAAAAGGCGGTCGCCGGGACTGATGATGATCAACGATCCTTCGCATATCTGCGGTCGCCGGGATATCCTGCAGGATATTGCGCAGAAGGCGATCGATCTCGACATGGACGGATTGATCATCGAGACGCATATCGACCCCGACAAGGCGTGGAGCGACGCCAAGCAGCAGATCACGCCGGAACGGCTGGCCGAAATGCTCGACAACATCAAATGGAGACATGAGACGACTACTGAGCGTGACTTTATTACGGCGCTTGAAAAACTGCGCGAACAGATCAATCATATCGATGACGAGCTGATCCAGCTGCTGGGTCAGCGGATGCGGATCGCCGACCAGATCGGGCAATACAAAAAGGACAACAATATTACGATCCTGCAGACGAACCGGTGGAATTCGATCCTGGAGAAGGCTTTTGCGAAGGGGGAAAAACTGAATTTGAGCAAGGAATTCATCACTAAATACTATGATGCCGTACATATGGAATCGATCGGCCATCAGAACAAGATCATGAATTCCTGATCCTTTATATGAAGAAACTACAGTACCAATTTTCGGGCAAGCCGACGACTTATTACCTGGATGCCGACTTCGGCTACCTGGAGAAGCTGGTCGACAAGGACCATGCGGTGCTGATCACCGATGAGCATATCTTTAAAGGCCAGCAGAAACGATTTGGCGGCTGGAATACCATTGTCATCCATGCCGGCGAGGAGTACAAAGTGCAGGCGACCGTGGATTCCGTTATCAGTCAACTGATCGAGATGGGTGCGGACCGGCAGACCACGCTGGTCGGCGTCGGCGGAGGGGTAGTCACCGATATCACGGGTTATGTCGCCGCGATCTATATGCGCGGGTTGTCGTTCGGATTTGTCCCGACCTCGGTGCTGTCGATGGTAGATGCGGCCATCGGTGGAAAGAATGGTATCGATGTCGGGGTCTATAAAAATATGGTAGGGACGATCCGGCAGCCTTCCTTTCTGCTCCATGATTATAGCCTGCTGAAGACCCTGCCGAAAGAGGAATGGGTGAACGGGTTTGCGGAGATCATCAAACATGCTGCGATACGGGATGCTGCGTTGTTCAGGGAACTGGAAAAGAATAAGCTCGGGACCTATCAGAAAGATAAGACAGCGCTGGCGCGTCTCATTCGCCGGAATGTCGTCATCAAATCGGATATCGTCAGGCAGGATGAGTTCGAGCGAGGGGACAGGAGGCTGCTGAATTTTGGGCATACGCTGGGCCACGCCATCGAGAACCTGTATGAGCTGTCGCACGGACAGGCGATCTCCATCGGGATGGTTGCCGCCAGTATGATCTCTGAAGAGATATTGGATTTCAGGGAGACGGACAGAGTGATGGCGGTGTTGAAGAAATACGGGCTGCCCACGCTGGCGGAATTCGATCCGAAGGAAGTGCTGAACGTCATGCGCAGGGATAAGAAGAAAGTGAAGGAGACGATGAACTATGTGTTGTTGAAGAAGCTGGGGCAGGGGGTGGTCAAACCGATACCGGTGAACGAGCTGGAGAAATTATTACAATCAATCATAACGGCACGCTGAGTATGGAGATGACTATTCAGCCATCGGCGTTGAAGGGCGCGGTACTTGCGCCGGCGTCGAAGAGCAGCATGCAGCGGGCCTGTGCGGCCGCGTTATTGCGGATAGGGGAGACGGTGATCCGTCACCCGGGCCATTCCAATGATGATAAGGCTGCATTGGGAATGATCAGGGACCTGGGAGCGGAGGTATCGACGTTGCCGGATGGGACGTTGCTGGTGAAGAGTAATGGCGTGATGCCGAATGGGGTGTCCGAAGTCAATATCGGGGAGAGCGGATTGGGTTTGAGGCTTTTCGCGCCACTTATCGCCCTGAGTGACCGGACCGTCCGGGTGCGTGGCGAGGGTAGCCTGGTTAATCGTCCGATGGATCTGTTCGATGAGATATTCCCATTATTGGGGGTGCGGCTGGTTTCAAATGGCGGTAAATTGCCATTGGAGATACAGGGTCCGATGCGACCACGTGATATCGAGATCGACGGCTCGTTGAGCTCGCAGTTCCTGACGGGACTGCTGTTCGCGTATGCGGCGTCGGGCGTGTCGGGCGTTTCGATCAGGGTGCGTGATCTGAAGAGCAAGCCTTATATCGACCTGACCTTGGACGTGATGCGAGCGTTCGGGTGGATGGTGGAGAATAGAAATTATGAGGAATTCGTTTTCGGCGCCGGGCGTCGGGACGGACAGCGGGAATATACGGTAGAGGGCGATTGGAGCGGCGGGGCCTTTTTGCTGGTAGCGGGTGCGCTGGCGGGACCGATCACCGTGCAGGGGCTGGATGTAGGGTCTACGCAGGCCGACAAGGCGATATTATCTGCTCTGCGCAGTTGTGGGGCGGTGTTGAAAGGGGAAGGAGCGGATCTGCTGGTTGGGCCGGGGGATTTGAAAGCATTTCGGTTCGACGCTACCGATTGTCCTGACCTTTTTCCGCCACTGGTGGCGCTGGCGACCTATTGTTCCGGGGAGACGGAGATCAGGGGCGTGAGCCGGCTGGCGCATAAGGAAAGCAACCGGGGTCTGACGTTGCAGGAAGAGTTTCGGAAGTTGGGCGTGGCCATTGAATTAGAGGGCGACAGGATGATCGTCCATGGAGGAGGTCCCGTAAAAGGAGCGGTTGTGCATTCGCGTCATGATCACCGGATCGCCATGGCTTGTGCCGTGGCGGCGCTGCGGGCGTCGGGTCCGGTGACGATAGAGGTGGCGGAGGCCGTAGGCAAATCCTACCCGGATTTTTATCGCGATCTACAATCATTACGTCATGAATAGTTTTGGCCGTCTTTTCCGGGTGCATATTTTCGGCGAATCGCATGGGGAAAGCGTCGGCGTCTGTATCGACGGATGTCCGGCGGGATTGGCGTTACCGGTGGAAGATTTTTTGCCGGATCTGGAGCGACGCAAGGGCGGGATACAGAAGGGGACGACGCCACGGCAGGAGGAGGATCTGCCGATCTTCAAGAGCGGATTGTTCAAGGGGATGAGTACGGGATCACCGATCACCATATTTTTCGAGAATAAGAATACGCGGTCCGCGGATTATGAGAAGCAGCGTGCGGTGCCGCGACCGGGGCATGCGGATTTTGTGGCGCATAAGAAATTTGGAGGTTTTGAGGACTATCGCGGCGGAGGACCTTTTTCTGCGAGGCTGACGGTGGGAATGGTGGCGGCTGGTGTG
>DASYSV010000439.1:0-10788 GCA_036010185.1 Puia sp. | reverse complement strand
ACACAGGTTCAGTCCTTTCACCACGCGGCCCTGCGGCTGTGAGAATTCCACATTTCGAAGGGTGATCTGGCGGATAGAAGGGACCGCGGGAACGGACATGCGTTGTGGTTTCCGGGCCTCCGTCACAAGGTCTTCCACGGTAAACCGGTAGGTCATGATCTGACCGGTGATATTGAACATCCGTACCAGCCCGGGGATGATCTTGTACGCCGCTGCAAGAAAGGCGCCGAGTGTAATAGCTGACGCGGCCTGGGCGTTACCCGTCCATCGGGCAAACACAATGAGAAGGAAGAGCCCGAATACGGCAAAGGCCTCTATCAGCCGGGACGGGATGCCTTGCAGTATCTGCAGAACGGACAGGTGTTCGTTCAAATCGGCCTGTCGCCGTCCATACCGTCGCGCGAAGAATGAAATGCTATCGTAAAGATTGCCTTCCACGTAACCGCCGAGCGCTTCCCGAAGGTGTTGCAGACTTTTTTCCCCGCTGCTCTTGATGTCTCTCCTTACGGACTTCAGCCGCCGCCTGGAAAAAGAGGCCAGGATGCTTACGGCCGGCACCAGCAGACATAACAGCAACAGGAAAAGCCTGCTGTTATACCAGACGATGCCCGCGATGGACAGCGCAACCAGCGAGCCTTCGGTCACCAGTTGCTGGAGGCCCGCCAATATATACTGGCAGAATTCGATCGGCTGTTGGCTTATCCTTCGGATCTGCACCGAGGCATCCACCCTTACATAGTCGGTATACGACCCTTCCAGGTAACGCAGGAGGTTGCTTTCCGATATACGCGAGGCTACCCGGTATACATAACGATATTGCGACTGCAGCATCCAATATCCTCCTGCGCTCTTGACCAGGAAAAGCAGGGAAAAAACAGAAATGGGCGCTAGCGAATTCCTATCCCTGAGCCATGCGGGAAGCCAGGAAAGACGTGTATCGACCCCCTGCCCGGTATAAAACGCCACAAGATAAAGCAGGGCTCCCAGACCACATATATCGAGGACGCTGATAAAAGCATTCCCACACGCAAGGAAAGCTCCTTGCCGTCGCTCGCCCGGAGTAAGTATGAACAGTATTTTTCTGATCAACGCTTTTTACTCAAATTGAAATTCCTCGATATGTTGAAACCGAAATAGATATCTCCCTTGCCCCAGGTGCCGGTGGTCTGTGTCAGGTACTGGCTTTCCACCATGCTTTGCGAATTGCTGAATACCAGCTGGAAGACGTGACCGCCGGTCTCGATATCCCATCCCAGCGAAAATGAGTTGTGCGTCGTCGTAGAGACCACCTGTCCGGAAGGTACTATATCGTACTCGGCATCGATGCTCATCCGCCTCGTGATCTTCATCCGGCCTCCGAGACCGACGGCAAACACATCGTTTTTATCGTTTGAGGTAGGGACCAGGTTATAATGCAGCCAGGTCGGCGTCACCTGCAACGAAAGATGGCTGCTCACCTTTCGGGCGATGAGCAATTCACCCGCATAGGCCGTCCGGTACTTCATATTCAGATAGGTCTCTTCGGGGAAATCCTGGGTATAATCGGTGATCGCTCCAAGAAGGCTCACCGAGACAGGCATGCCGGCACTCTCGGTCTGGCGCAGCAGCTTGTATTTCAGATAGCCGTCGAAGGTCTTCAGATAGCTGCTACGTCCGATGCCCACTGCCAGCCGGTCGGTGATGCCGTAGTCCAGCCCCAGTCGCAGCGTGGCATTGTCCAACCCGAAAAAATTATACGCGCCGCTGTTCAACGTTCCAAAACGGTGCTGAATGACGAAGTTGAGATTGTTCTTTGCAGGCGACTCGATGGTTTGCGTATTGATGATATGCGTGGCCTTGAAGGTGCCCGTCACATAGCTGCGTCCTTTGTGCGCGGACATGGAATCGCTGAGCATATTCAGCAAGGTGCTGTCCTGTGCGCGGAGGCCGGTGGCAGCAGCGAGGGAAAGCAGCAAAAAAAATATTCTTTGGGGGTTCATGTTGCGATAGATTTATTTGGAACTACAATCGAAATTCACTTTTACGGTTATTTCTTTATCGATCTTGTCGCGGACAATAGAGGGTATATTGATATTGAAGTCTTCAGGTCTGACCTTGAATTCCGTCTTGCCGAGCAGGTGACCGTTCTTTATCTCGATGGTGGCTTCTGATTCGATAGGCTTCGTCACGTTGTGCAGCGTCAGGTTGCCTTTGATGGTGACCTTGTAGACGCCATCCCCGCCGACGGCTCCGGTATAGGCGCCGGTGAAGGTAGCCTTGGGGTATTTGTCACTCTCCACATAGTTCTCATTGAAATGTTCCTGCATCAGCTCTTTTGTGAAGATGAACCCTTTCAGCAGCACCGCCAGGGCTACGTTCTTTTTGCCGGCATCGATGATGGCATAGACCTGGTTGTTCTCCGCCTTGATGTCTTCGAGCGCCGTTTTGGAATAAAATCCGATGAAACCCGTGCGTGTGGAATACATCTGGCTATAGGCGGTGGAGGGCCGGAAGAAGGCGAGATATAGGAACAGGGCGATGAATAGTTGCTTCATAGTAGATTTTTAAAAGATGTTTTAATTGGCCGGCGCCCCCTGATGAACCCATGCGACGATGGTATTTACCTCGCAGGCAGGCAACCTGGGCAGGCCGTACGGCATGGGGGTAACGACGCCATTCTGCGTCACCGCACTGACGAGGAAGCCGTTGTCGACAAATACTTTCAGGTTGGCATAGGTGTCGAGCCGGATGCCCGTAGGTGGCGTCGCCCCGCTGTGACAGCTGTAGCAATTATTTTGCAGGATATCGACGATCTGTGTCGAGTATGAGACGCTGGCCGTATCGCAGGTGGCGCTCCCGGATAGCTTATCCGCGCTTTCTTTAGAACATCCGGCGAGATAGAAGACGATCGCGCCGATGCATAGGGTGGCCAATAAAAACTTTCGGTTCATAAAATATTAATAGAGGGTTGGTTTATTTTCCGGAACGCTTCTTCCCGTTCACTTATTGTCAGGCACGCAATCCGCGAGGTTGACGTCGGTGATGAGAAAGCCCGTGCAGCGTCCCTTGATCGTGACGGCATCTCCCGGTTTGGGCTCGGGATCGACCTTTGTCCCGGCAAACAGCTCACAATTGATCCCTCCGCCGCCCGGTTGTATCGACAGGATCCAGATCTCCGAATTTCCGCTGCGCTGTATCTCCGTCAGCCTGCCGGCCACAGAAAGCACCTTTCCCACATACTTCAGATCGGCGGCATGCTCATCCGCCTTGTATTGATGATAGAGGGTATCGGCATCGATGGTGACGTCTGCGGAGTACGCCGCCGCGCTCCGATGCGGTTTGTCGAAGAGATACCAGCCCCATCCCGCCATGACGAGCACCAGCAATAGAACTCCTATCCAAATAATGGTCCGTTTTTTTCGCATGATATGATCAGGTTAAATCTTTCTTACCATAGGCGACGCGTAATGCCGATATTCACGCCCGCGCTCATGATGGGCAGTTTGCCCGTGCCGATCCCTTCGAGGGGCAGCCGTAAATAAGGTTCCAGTCGTAGACTCCCCACCCTTCCAAGTCTTTGTTCGAACCCGAAGCTCAGGTTGAAGATGGAGAAGGGGTATTTAGAGGGGTTTTTGTTATTGTAGGTCTTTTGACCCTGCCAGCCGAGCGCGCTCTGGTACGCATAGGTATAATTCTCCTTCGTCATCAGATAGGTGGAAACGCCTGCGGTCGCAAAAAATTTCGTCTTCCCGTTGGGGTTGAATGTATAGCGCACGTTCAGCGGTATCTCCCACATAGAACAGGTGCCGTCCGCATTCAGCATCGTACCGCCGTAAAGATTCAGATTGCTTTTATTGAAATATTCTCCTTCCGTATAATACTTTTTCCGGTCGAGGTAGGCGCCGGTCTCGATGGACCAGCGTGGATTGAACGCATACCCGACGAGTACTCCGAAGGTCGAACCGATGCCTTTGACGCTTTGCATCTTGACCGTACTGATATCCGGCGCCCCGAGGATGCCGGCGTACAAATAGGCGGTCTTCTGTTTTTTCGGTTTCGCAGGATCGGTGTTCTTTGCCGGCGGCGGTGCGGTCACGTTCACCGACAAACGGTAGTCATGCGGGATGTGAGCTCTTTGCATATCTCCTGCCCATTCAAGTGAAAGCGGGGCGGTGGCGATATAGGGTTGAGGGGCGGTAGCAAGGTCTCTGCCCGGGTCCGGGGCTCTATTCGGGTTCACTGCTCCGGCCGATCCATTGTTGAATTGCCGGTCCGCTGCAACGGAATTTCCCGACGCTGGCGTCCCGTCCTTCACCTGGCGGTCCATACGAACCGCCTTCCCATCCACGCCTTTTGAGCCCGGGATGTTCTTCGCGGTTCTACCCACGTCCTGCAGGCCTGCGCCCGGGACGTTCTTCGCGGTTCCACCCACATCCTGCCGGCTCGTCTGGCCAGTCGTTATGGCCGCAGCAGAATGGCCCGTCTGACCAGTCGTTACGGCCGCAGCGGGATGGCCCGTCTGACCGGCGACCACGGCGACTGCGGCATGGCCGGCTTGGCCTGCCACATTTCCTGTATGGGTCAGGGTATAGTAACCTGCCCCGCCCAGCGGCAACAACAGCAGCAGCCAGAAGAATCTCCGCTTCCTGCGTTTGTCATCGCCATCCCCGGTTCCGGCAGGGACCGGATCCATGTCCAGAGCAGCAGCCACCTTAATCCAGTCGGCACTGTCTGTTCTCAGCGGGTATTTATCGGACGCCCGCCGAATGAGATCGTCAACCTCGGTGTCCTTTAAATTTGACATAATATTTTTTCACTTTTTTCTGCGGTTAAGGCTTTTTGCAAATGCGCCCGGGCCTTTGAAAGGTTAGATTTGGACGTCCCTGTCGTGATCCCGAGCATCTTTGCTATCTCCGGATGCGAATAACCTTCGATAACGTGTAGATTGAACACAATACGATAGGCGGGAGGCAAATCCTTCACCAGCGCTATCAATTCTTTATACAGCACGCCATTATCACTGGACTGGCCGTCGTCCTTATGCTCCCACACATGTTCAGGGATCGGATAGGTTTGGGTGTTATTCATTTCCCGGCGCATGTAATCGATGGCGGCATTGATAACTACCCTTCTGATCCAGCCGATCAGCAACATCTCCACTTTCTCCTTATCCCGAACCTCAAATCGGCTAAAATTGCGAAACATCTTCAAAAATGCGTCATGGGTCACTTCCGTCGCCTGCTCATAGGTGTTGACATATCTGAAAGCTATCTTCAAACACAGACCGTAATATTGGTCGTATAACATCTTCTGGCTTTGCCGGTCTTCACGTGCACAGCCTGCGATTATATTAAGGATTTTTTCCAAGATATGCTGCTTACTTACCTGTGTTCTAATGAGTTTATAGACTAAACGCCTTATTTTTCCCAGCGGTTGCCTCTCCGCCGCGCTGCCAATTTAGCACTTTTCATGATGACAAGCTTGCGGTCGAAAAAACGGCCCCGGGGGAAGCGGCGGGCAGCGGTTTTATCCGGCGATCCGATCCGGCGGTCTTATCCATCGGGCAGGCGGTTTTATCCGGCGATCCTATCCGGCGGTCTTATCCACCGGGCAGGCGGTTTTACCCGAAAAACCCATCGGATAACGAGGAAAAAGGGGGAAATATGCGGGTCAAAGTTCAAGTTCGGACAGAACGTCCTTACGTACCGAGCGGGCAGGCGAATGCGCCGGTTCCTGGGCCAAAATGGTGACCGAATCCGGCAAGGCGTTGCGGTATTGATCCCCGATGGTGATGATCTCACTACCGGGCAGATAAACATGCTTATTATCGAATGCGACGATCTTCTCTATCGATACTATATAACCCCGATGGACCCTGCAGAACAGGTCACAAGGCAACAATCTCTCCCATTGCTTGAGAGTGCCGAGGACCAGCACGGTGGACTTGTCCTCCAGCATCAGCCGGGTATAGTTCTTCTTGGCCTCGATGTAGACGATATTCCGGAAGTCTACCTTTACATATCGGCCTTCACGGCGAATAAAGAAAAAAGATTGCACTTTCTACTCTTGGTTTAGCAGTTAATTTTGAACGAATAGTATACCCGAAAAAGCCAGGGGCATTTTTACATTTATAACGGCCGGGTCCCATGATACTTTCAAAAAAATTAGTATATTTTTCTTTCGCGCAGTCAAGCCGACGGAGGCAAGCGCCAGCTTGCGAAGGAGCCCTTGCCAGCGGCACATTAAACAGCAGGGCGTTGTAGACACAAACCCCGGAGGACTCAAAGGTCACATTGAGAAAACACTACACTTTATATGACTAAAACAAACGAGAATACAGGAAGTACTCTTTTCATAACTACAATTTTTGTATCCAGTTAACCATCGCAGCGCCCTGAAATAAAAGGGAAGGAAAGATCGAAATATGTGAATTCTTGGTAGATTGCAAAAAGAAAGCCCCCGGCACAAATAAGGGGTTGCTAATTAGCGCATTATGGCCAACCGGTTTTCAGATACCTTGTTTCAGCTTATACATTCGCTCGAAAAGTCGGAAAAAAGACATTTTAAGCTGTACATCAAACGGAGCTCCACTAAGGAGGACCTGAAGATCGTACAACTGTTCGATGCCATGGATAAGCTGACCGATTACGACGAAAAGAACCTGTTGAAAAAGCTGCCGGGGATCGAAAAACCGCAACTATCGAACCTCAAGACCCATCTCTATAAGCAAATACTCGCCAGCCTGCGTCTGCTGAAAAGCGCCGACAGCATCGATCTGCAGCTGAACGAAATGTTCGATTACGCCCATATCCTTTACAAAAAAGGGCTCTTCCAGCAAAGCCTCCGGATGCTCGACCGCGCCAAGGAAACGGCCAAAGCCAACCAGAAGTTCAACTTCCTCGTCCAGGTGGTGGCGCTTGAAAAACGCATCGAGACACTGCATATCACCCATAGCATGCAGATGCGGGCCGAACAATTGTCCGCCGAGTCCAAATCCGTCATCAGCCGGATCGATATGGTAGCCCGTCTTTCCAACTTAGCCCTGCTGGTCTATAGCTGGTATATCCACAATGGGCATTCCCGTAATGAAAAAGACGAGGCCGCACTAAGAGAGTACCTTCGCGAACAGCTGCCTCCCAACGCCTGGGAACAGACCGGCTTCTACGAACGCCTCTATCTCTACCAGAGCCACAACTGGTACGCCTTTATCCGGCAGGATTTCCTCATGTATTACCGCTACTCGCAAAAATGGCTCGATCTTTTCGAGGAACAGCCCCTGATGATCCGGGTCGAGACCGGTCACTATATCAAGGCGCTTCACAACCTGCTCAACGCCCATTTCGATCTGCGCAACCACGAACGCTTCGCCCGTATCCTGCAGCAGTTCGAAAACTTTTCCCAGACCGACAGGGTCAGTGAAAACGACAATTTCCGGATCCAGTCATTCGTCTATATCACGACCGCCCGGATCAACCAGGTATTCATGCAGGGCAATTTCGCCGAAGGGCTGGCGATGGTTCCCGGTATCGAAGAAAAGCTCGCCGAATACGACCTCTTCATCGACCGCCACCGCATCCTCGTTCTCAACTACAAGATCGCGACGATGTATTTCGGCGCCGCCGATCATGCCACCTGTATCGACTATCTGCAACGGATAATCAACGACCCGACGGACCTCCGCAACGATCTTCAATGCTATGCCCGCGTGCTGCACCTGATGGCGCATTACGAGCTGAAGAATTTCGATCTGATGGAGTCGCTGACCAAATCCGTATACCGATTCATGGCCCGACGCGAACGCCTCACCAAAGTCGAGGAAGAAATGTTTCGGTTCCTTCGAACCTCCTTTCAAACCTCGCGCACCGGCCTGCGGAACGAATTCGAAAAATTCCTCGAAAAGATCAAAGGGTTCGAGGGAAATCGGTATGAAGCCCGCGCCTTCGCCTATCTGGACCTCGTCTCCTGGGTCGAAAGCAAGGTCTACCAACGCCCGATGAGCGAGATCATTTCCGAAAAATACAGGAAAAGCAAGAGAAGGGTGAGGATGACCGAGGCTTGAATGCCCGTGGGGCGGACGGCTGGGGCGGGACAATTTCGCCAGGGCTTAGCGTATACCGAACACATCCCGTAAGGCGCGTTTAGCCGCATAATACCCGCACATTCCATGGACCCCGCCCCCGGGGGGCGTGGCGGACGAACAGATATAGATGCCCTTCGCCGAGGTTCGGTAGGGACTCCGGCGGAGGACCGGCCGCGTGAACAGCTGCCCGATATCCATGATCCCGCCATTGATATCGCCCCCGACATAGTTGGGATTGTAGGATTCTATCTGCGCACTGTCCATCACATGCCGCGCGAGGATACGATCGCGGAACCCGGGCGCGAATCGCTCCACCTGCGATTCGATAACGTCGGTCATGTCCCTCCGCGACCCTCCCGGCACGTGACAATAGGCCCAGGCCGTTTGTTTGCCGGCTGGAGCACGGGACGGGTCGAATAAAGAGGTCTGTGTAAAAAGAACGAACGGTTTTTCGGCATGTACGCCCCTGATCGTGCCCGCCTCGCCTGCGGCGATCTCTTCGAAGCTATTCCCGAGATGTACGGTGGCCGCCTGCCGGCAATCCATAGCCGGGAATGGGGTAGGTTCGGCCAACGCCCAATCGATCTTGAAGACCCCCATACCATACCTGTACCGCTCCAGTTGCCACGCATATAGCGATGTCCAGCGATGACCGCCCAGTTGCAACAGCTGTCTCGGAGTGAGATCGAGCAACAACGCCTTAGCCGGCGGCAGCTGCCCCAGATCCGTGACCGGCGAGCCGGTTTGAATGACGCCTCCCAGCTTTCGGAAATAATCCGCCAGCGCATTTGCCAGACGAGCCGATCCCCCTTTCGGGAACGGCCAGCCTTTTCCATGACCCGCCAGCAGAAAAAGAAGCGCGACGGCCGCCGTGGTCAGATTGGTCAGAGGCTGCATGGCATGCGCAGCCATACCCGCCAACAATCCGCGGGCCTCCATCGTATCGAAGCGGCGGGCCAATGCCGCGACGGAACGCAATCCTTCCAAACCAAAACGCGCCATCATCAATGGATGCTTAGGAAATCTCAATGGCCCAAGGATCTGCGGCATCAACTCCGGCCAATCTTCCACCAACGGGTCCAATAGCCGACGATAGCTGTTCTCGTCGGCCCCAACACCTCTGGCCGTCGCCGCCACGGACCTCATAAGACATACCGCCCTGCCCCCATCAAGGGCATGCGCGGCGGCAATCGGGGATTCTACCCATTCGAGGCCGTGATCTTTCAGGGGCAGGCTGCTGAAAAAGGGGGAGGCGATCCCCAGCGGGTGGACGGAACTGCAAATATCGTGGACGAAACCGGGTAGGGTCAGCCCGGCCGACCGCAACCCTCCGCCGATGTCGGACTTTGCCTCGATCAGCAAGACGGAAAGACCCTGCTGCTGAAGCAAAATGGCAGCCGCGAGCCCATTGGGACCCGAGCCCACCACTACGGCATCAAATTCGCTGTTAGCCATATATGAGAGCATTCGAATTGTCTAAATTTATGGTATAATTCAACGATTATGAAAAGGTTATTTCTATTTGCGGGGGTAGCCCTTCTATCCCTCCGGGCCTTTGCCCAATCCGCCGATGAAAAAGCGGCCGCCATCAAGGATATGGTCGAATCCAAAAATTTTATCTTCCAGGCACAGACTGCCCTTCCCATGCGCGGCAACGTCCGTCATCTGACCACCGAATACGATCTGAAGGTGACCCCGACGGCTGTCGTCAGCGAGCTGCCCTATTTCGGTCGCGCCTTTGTCGCCCCTATGAACCCGACACAGAGCCCGCTTCAATTCACTTCCACCAAATTCGACTATACCGCCACCACGCGGAAAAGCGGGGGCTGGGAGATCGTCATCAAGCCGACAGATCACCGTGAAGTGCAGTCGATGACGCTCACTATTTCGACGGCCGGATATACGACGCTCCAGGTGACCAATCTGAACAGGGATCCTATAACTTTCAATGGGGATATAACGGCGCCGCGAAAGAAATGAGGCGCGCGCATGCTGGCCGCGGACCCGGGTGCCCCGTTCCTCGTGAGCCCCGTGCCCCGTGAGCCGGAGGCCACAGCTCAATCTCTCGTGACGGACCGGTACTTGGTCGGCGACATCCCCATCACTTTCGTAAACCGTTTGGAAAAATAATATGGATCGTCGAACCCCATGCTCAGGGCGATGTCCTTGACCGATTTATCGGTAATCCCCAGATGCTGGCTGGCCTTTTGCATCTTCATCTGGATGAAATAATCTATCGGCGCATAGCCGGTCCGCTGTTTGAAAAGACTGGAAAATCGCGACGGCGAATAATTATAGCGGTGACTCAGATCATTGAGCGTGATGTTCTCGTTGATATGTTCCTGCATGAAAAGGATCGCGCTGTCGATGCAGTCGAGCTTTTCGGAGGGTGAGGCGGCAAAATGTTTCTGGTTATAGATGAACAGGGTGATAAAATGCGAGAGACACATATTCGCAAAAAGCAGGTTGTCGATACTGTAGCCAAGCTCCAGGGTCTTGTAGATCTTCGAAAAAAGCGTGATCATTTCATTGCTGCTGCGGACGGCATGCGGCCGGAAATGTTTCTGGATGATGGGCATCGCATTGAAGCTGGACAACACGTTTCCGCCAAAATGCAGCCAGTAGATCGTCCAGGGGTCATGCTCCGAGCTGCCATAGGCATGCTCCGTATTCTGCGGCAAAATAAAACATTGCCCCGGCGAAACCTCATAACGCCGGTCTGCGATCTT
>DASYSV010000427.1:0-6029 GCA_036010185.1 Puia sp. | reverse complement strand
AGCTGCTGCTTCTCGTGCAGCTCGGTGTTCAGATTGCTCGATATGAAATGGATGAGGAACGAAGGGTTCTCGATATTCTTCAGGATGATGGACGCCTCCGAAGGGATATTGGGAGACAGCTGGATGATCTGCGCGGCCAGGTCTTTGATATTGGAGACATAGGCCTCGAAATCCTGTTCCTTAGGCGCCTCGTCTTCCGCCAGCAATACCACCTGCGCTTTGAAATATGGATCCTCGGCAGTCACCGCGCCTACTTTGAACCGCCGTCTGCCCTGCAGGATCACGGTAGTCCCGCCGTCCGGCATCTTGATGAGCTTGATGATGCGGGCTACCGTACCGACATCTTCCAGATCCGTAACGGTCGGGTCTTCGATGCTACTGTCTTTTTGGGCAAGCACCCCGATCAGCCTGTCCGTTTTATAGGCGTCGTTCACGGCCTTGATGCTTTTGTCACGGCCGACGGTTATCGGCAGTACCACACCCGGGAAAAGCACCGTATTCCGTAAGGGCAATACAGGCAGCTCTTTGGGTATCTCGATGTCGTTCAGTCCTTCATTGTCAGTTTCGTTCAAGGGTATGATGGGCATAAAGTCCAGATCATCTTCCGCACGTAAGAATAAATGCTCTTTCATATTCATTGCCAAATTACCACAGGTAAGGGAAAAAACCTACCTTTTTTATCAAAAGAGGCCGTGTATGCGGCAAAATAAACCCCTCCCGACAGGGAGGGGTGCCAAAAAAAATTTGCCAAAATTTAGAAAATCCGGAATCCGGCATAGACCTGCCATCCCTGATTCTTCCAGCTCACATCGCTGCTCTGGATATTGTTGATGTTATTCAGTCCGACGACATACCGCGCTCCCAGTTTTAACGCAGCCAGATTGAGCTGCGCTCCGCCGATCAACGAAAGATCCCCGCTCTTGAATGCCTGCTTCGCGTTGTCGACCAGGTGTTCATCCGGGTTGAGCAGGATGCCGAACTGAGGTCCCACCAGCAGACTCAGAAAGGGAATCGGCCGGAAGCTCAACAGCAGGGGGATGCTGAGATAGTTCAGTTTACCCTTGATATCATTATATCCGCTGACATCGTAAACATTGTTGAACGATGTTCCGGTCCTGTAATTGGTCTGATTGAACATCACCTCGGGCTGGATACCCAGGTTGGGGGTAAAATAGACTTCGGAAAATGCCCCTACCGCATAACCGAACTGAAATTCCTGGCTGAAGGATTCGCCGTCTACTTTAAACAGATTAGCCCCCGCCTTGACGCCGAGATGAAAACCCTGCGCCTGCGTCGTGATGGCGAACAGCAATGGGATGAATAATACGAATGCACTCCTTTTCATGATGGATTGTTTTAATGATGGAATCATAAAGTCTGACCATTCGGTCGAACGGCCCCTGGCCGTTCAAAGGATTACAAGTACTATTCAATTCATGTGCCGTCTTTATTTCTTTTTGAGTTTAATGTCCCAGAACTGGTATCCGATATACGCGTTGAGCCCATATTGCCGCCAGGGATCGGTGTCCCTGAAACAGATGTTGTTCAGCCCGGCAGAATACCTGACCCCGAAGATCACCTTACCCAGGTTGAGCTGTGCGCCGAATACCAGCGATAGATCGCTTTTATTAAAAGCGTTGACGCCCGGCTCATGCGGCAACAAATTCTGCGTCTGCTGCACCAGGAATCCATATTGCGGGCCGAATAAGATCGAAAGCTCGGGCACCGGTTTGTAAGCTACCATCACCGGCAATGCCACATAGTTCAGGATCACCTGCTGATCGCTTATGCCAAGATATATCTGGTTGAAATCCGCGGACGTCTTTCCCACCGTTTGATTCCAGATCAGCTCGGGCTGCAGCGACCACCGGGAAGTAAAGTTCAGCTTCCCGAATACGCCTGCGACAAAACCCGGATAGTGCTTCTGGTCGAACGATCTGCCCCCTATCTTCATCAGATCGCCGCCAGCCTTGAGGCCCAGTTCGAGCGACGATTGCGCCTGTGAGCGGATAACGGTAGCAGTTAGCAGTAGCAGGCAAAAGGCGAGCTTGCCGGTCGATTTCTTTAAAGCCAGTTTGTTCATGCTCGATTTCATTGTTGATGACGCTGTTTTAAAAGTTCCCAATTATTGGATGAAAATACGCTTGAATAGTTTATTGGTTTGTTAAAATTCTTTCCCTCTCCCTCTATGCCAGCTCGATGACGGTGATCTCCGGCAATATCCCGAAACGACCGGGATAACCGATAAAACCATATCCACGGTTGACATATAATTTTTGACGCCCCGTTTCATATAACCCCGCCCACTCTTTGTAGAGATATTGTACCGGGCTCCATTTGATGCCCGGGATCTCGACGCCATACTGCATGCCGTGCGTGTGACCCGACAACATCAGATCGATATCCGGATAATTCGGACGGATCTCGGCATCCCAATGACTGGGATCATGGCTCATGAGTATTTTGAAGGGATATTTTTCCGCTCCGGCGTAAGCCAGGTCCATCCGGCCGTATTTGGGGAACCGCGCCTTCGCGCTCCAGTTCTCGACACCGATCAGGGCTATCTGTTCACCCCCGCGTTCCAGAGCGACATGTTCATTCGTCAAAAGCCGCCAGCCCATCTCCCGCTCGATCTGTTTGACGCGATCGAGATTGGCCTTTTTTAATTCCAGCGTCTCCCACCACATATAATCTCCATAGTCATGATTGCCGAGGGTGGAATAAACCCCCATCGGGGCCTGGAGCCTGCTGAAGACGGATTGGTAACGCTCCATCTCACCGGCCTCATTGTTCACCAGGTCGCCGGTAAAAAGGATCAGATCGGGTTTTTCGGCCAGGATCATATCCACACCCCTGCTGACTGCCTGCCGGTTCGCCAGGCTGCCCGAATGGATATCGGATATCTGTATGATCTTCAATCCCTTAAAAGAGGCAGGCAGATTGTCGAACGCCAGCTTTATCCTGTGGATCTTATAGTTGTAGATATTCGAGAACCCATACAGGAAGGTGGAATAAACGGTCGTGCCCAACCCTACGCCTATCCAGCTCAGAAAAGCCGAGCGACTGATGGTATCCCCATCCGTACTTTCGGTATGATGGCCCACCCGGGTGACTGTCCATTGGATCAGTCGCCGGATATCGTCGATCAGGAAAAAAACGGCGGCTATGACCTTGGCGATATACAGTCCCAGGACGATCGCAATCAGATAGCTGCTGATCCGGGTCCCCAGATGCATCCGCGTCGTCACGAATACGGTGATCAGCGCAACCGCGGACACGGCCCAGTGAACCGTAAAGATAGCCGTCCGCCAGCGCGGCGCCATCCCCTGGGTGATCGCTTTTAAGGCCTGGAATACGTAAAAGTCTAGTACTAATGCTATAAGAATGAAGATCAGGATAAACCTCGGGCTACGCATGAAGTCGATAATTACCGCAAAATTGCGCTAAACTCCCGAAAGTTCGGAGAATTTATGCCGAAGAATGTAAATTTGCCTCGCGCCGCCTGGCCGCGTTAACTATTATGGCAAAAACTATCGGAGTTGCAAATCAAAAAGGTGGAGTGGGCAAGACCACTTCTGCGATCAACCTGGCGGCCAGCTTTGCCGTATTGGAATTCAAAACCCTGCTGGTCGATGCCGATCCGCAGGCAAACAGCACCACAGGGGTCGGTTTCGATCTGCATAATGTGACCCAGAGTCTGTACGACTGCATGGTCAACCATATCCCCGTCAAAGACGTCATCCTTAAATCCGAGATCCCGCACCTGGACGTCGTCCCCTCCCATATCGACCTGGTCGGATACGAGATCGAAATGATCAACTATCCTAACCGGGAAAGCGTGCTCAAGGGCATCCTCGAGCCCATAAAGGACGAATATGATTTTATTATCATAGATTGTTCCCCTTCGCTTGGCCTGATCACTGTGAACGCTCTTACCGCTTCCAATTCGGTGATCGTCCCCGTCCAAACGGAGTTCTTCGCCCTCGAAGGTCTCGGCAAGCTGCTGAATACCGTCAAGATCGTCCAAAGCCGGCTCAATCCGCAGCTGGCCATCGAAGGCATCCTGATGACGATGTACGACGGACGGTTGCGCCTGTGCAACCAGGTGGTCAGCGAAGTGAGAAAACATTTCGACGAGATCGTTTTCGACACGATCATCCACCGGAATACGAAGATCAGCGAAGCCCCCAGCGTCGGCAAACCCGTCATCCTGTACGACGCGCTGAGCAAGGGCTCGGTCAATTATCTCAACCTGGCTAAGGAGATCCTGCAGAAGAACAATATGACCCGGATCAGACAGGAAGAGAGGATCCTCGAATAAACACCCTCACCGCCGGACAACCGCCATATCCGCCCCCGCAAGAATCGCCAAATAAGTTTAAAATGACTACTCCCCATAAAAAAGATAAAGAGGCCCTGGGAAAAGGAATCAGGTCCCTGTTGCAAAGCATCGATGCCGATCTGAAAACGACTTCCGGCGAATTGAAATCCTCCGTCGTGGAGGCGGTGACGAACATGCTGCGCATCCAGCTCGACCAGATCGAGACCAATCCGCGCCAGCCACGTCACGATTTCGACGAGACGTCCTTGCAGGAACTGGCCCATTCGATCCGGCTGCACGATATCATCCAACCGGTGACGGTCTCTAAGCTGCCGTCGGGCAAATATCGGCTGATATCCGGTGAACGTCGCTACCGCGCCGCGAAAATGGCCGGCCTGAACGATATACCCGCCTATGTCCGGCAGGCGGACGATCAGCAGCTGCTGGAGTTGGCGCTGCTCGAGAACCTGCAACGCGAAGACCTCAACGCGATGGAGATCGCGCTCAGTTACAAGCGGATGATGGAAGAACTCAACTACACACAGGAACAGGTGGCGGAAAGGATGGGAAAAGAAAGGAGCACGGTGGCCAATTATATTCGCCTTTTAAAACTCCCGCCCGATATCCAGGTCGCCGTCCGGAATAACCAGCTGTCGATGGGTCATGCGCGCGCGCTGGTCAATGTCGATACGGTGGACAAACAGATCTACCTGTTCGGCGAGATCAAGGAAAAAGGTCTTTCCGTTCGTCAGACCGAAGAACTGGTTCGCAAGCTGTATAAAGAGAATTCCCCTGTTAAAAATTCGGTAAAGACCGGGTTGCCCGAAGCGTTCAAACGAATTGAAGATAACTTAGCTTCACATTTCAGCACCCGGGTACGGCTCAACCACAATAAAAAAGGAGAGGGCAGCATTTCCATCGAATACTACTCGCTCCAGGAATTGAATAAATTGTTGGACCAGCTGGGTGTCTCTATCAATTAAGAAGATGGTTCGCATTGTACTCGCCCTTTTGATCGGTATTTCCCTGTGTTCCGCCTGCCAGGCGCAGAATGATACCATTCCCGCTCCTGTAAAAGGCAAGCACCGCCACAAATTCAATATCTACCGCGTCGACTCGCTGACCAAGGCTGTCCATAACCCCCATAAGGCTACCCTCTACTCCACTTTTTTTCCCGGTCTGGGTCAGATCTACAACCGGAAATACTGGAAGGTCCCTATCGTGTGGGCAGCAGTGGGCATCCCCGTGTATACGTATTTCAATAACAAGAGCTGGTATCAAAAATGCCAGTTCGCCATCTCGTTGTACGACACATATGCCGCACTGGGGCTTCCCATCCCGCAAGACTCGCTCGATATGGTGGACCCCAAACTGCAGGGCTTTATGAACGCGGAACAGGAACCCTCGCTCCGGACCTATCGCAACGAATTCCGGAAGAACCAGGACTATTCCGTCCTCTTCTTCCTGCTGTTCTGGGGACTTAATATCGTGGATGCTACAGTCGATGCGCACCTCATGAATTTCGATATCAGCAACCAGCTGACCATGCATCTTCAGCCGCCCAGCACTCCCGCAACATTACCCGGCCCGATGGGTACGGGTATGGGTCTCAGCCTTGTCTTCGATTTCCACAAGCCCAGGAAAAATTATCGTACGTTTGCGCCATGAAGATTGCGCTCATCGGATACGGAAAAATGGGTAAGGCCAT
>DASYSV010000419.1:0-4766 GCA_036010185.1 Puia sp. | reverse complement strand
TCTTCTTTTTCGCGACCGTTGCAGGAGCGAGTGCGCAAACATCTGTATCGCCATTCGTGACCGCCATCGATTCCATCCTTCGCGATTTTCCCAACAATCTCCGGCACATTACCGGCGACCTGGTGATGGCACAGGGCGAGTTCGAAAATTACGCCTCGATGGTTCAATTACCGGGCTCGGCGGATTGTATCATTACGCGCTGGCATTCGACCGGCGACACGACGGCCAGCTGGCAGGCGAAGATGTACAGCGGGGGCGACTTCAATGCCGCGGAGAAATGTTATCACCAGTTGTACCGTCAGCTGAAAGGTTGTTATATGCGTTTGCAGGACAGTAGTCTCGTGTATCTGAGCGGAGAATGGAATCCTGCGAAGGAAGAAGCTGCTTTTACCTCCTCTACCTTGCGGCTGGGGATCGACGACTGGCGTTACAGCAAAGTTGAAGTGGAGCTGGAGCTGGTGTATCAGCTGGCCGACTGGGCCGTTCAGATCAACATCGTCAGTAAGCAGCCGGACGAAATGCCGGCTGCAGCCTCGAGGTTTTAAGTAGTCGCCATGATCGCGCCGCCGTCCACGGGGATGGTAGCGCCTGTTATATAGCTGGCGAGAGGGCTTGCGAGGAAAGTGACGACCGCCGCGAACTCTTCGGGTTTACCCACTCGTCCGAGCGGGATATCTTTAGCGCGCTGTTCAAGCATTTGTTCGAAGCTGGGTCCGCCGGGGCTGACAGGCGGAAGGGTATCCCTGATCCTGTCGGTGAGGATGAGACCGGGTGCGACATTATTGACTGTAATATTATCCGGCGCCAGCTCGTGCGAAAGCATTTTCGCCATTCCCACCACTCCCATGCGCAGACTGGTGGACAGCACTGAATTCGGCATAAAGGTCTTCACGGTCAGGCTGACGATATTGATGATACGTCCGCTGCCGGTGGGGCGCATATGGGGGATGACGAGCCGGCTGAAGCGGACGGCGCTGAGCAGTGTAATATCGAAGGCCGACTGCCACGCGGTATCGTCGAACGACTCGAATTTTCCGAAGGGCGGACCGCCGGCGTTGTTCACCAGGATATCGATCTTTCCAAAGGCGCTGGCTGCGGCCTGTACGATCTCCGAAGCCTGACGGGCATCCTGTACATCCACGGGGATGGCCAGGACGGTACCCTTGCCAAACGCGCGGAGCTCGTTTGCAGTGGTTTCGAGAGTTTCGCGGTTGCGGGCTCCGATGATGACGTCGGCTCCTTCGTTGAGGAGAGCGGCGGCGCAGGCTTTACCGAGGCCTTTGCTTGCGGCCAGGACGAGGGCCGTTTTTCCTTTGAGTTGCAGGTCCATAGTTTCCGATTGAGATACTAAAGATACGGGGTATCTTGCTGCCGGCGCATGGATAAAGTATTGCAGATATTGATCGTTTTCGGCTTGATCTTACTGTTCGTCTACCGGATGATCCGCGGACGCGAGCAGATATATCGCCCGTATGAATTTATCATTCGGCTGAGGGCGCCTCTGCCGGCGGAGGTGGAACTGCGAATGGTCCTTGCTGAGGATAATCGGCTGGAAACGGATACCCTGTTTTTCGACTATGAGGTGGAGGGACGTCTGACGATCTATCGGCGGCGTCAGCAGGCCAGGGGGAGACAGGTGCAGGAACTGGCCGTACCGGTCGATTGCACGGCCGTGGCGATGGACCCTGTGGAAAACAAACTCTATTTTGAAGCGGGCGGGTATTGGTTCGTCTATGGCCAGGCCTGATCATCTTTCGAAGAAACCCACGCTGCCGCCCACCCATTCTTTGTCTTTGTTGAAGTTAACGCCGATCATCCTCCCTTTGCTAAGACGGGCGAGGTTGATGGCGGGTACCGGGCGGGGCGCGCCGTCCTTCCAGAGATACATGATCCTTATTTCCGTCATGGCAGGGATGTCCGGGGTCGGGATCAGGCCGGCATATTTTACTTTACGCTGGAGGATCCAGTTTTCCGGGTCTTTAACATCCAGATCGGCGGGTTTGGGATCGATGATCACGCCCTGACCAGCGAAAGAGAATAGTGGTTTGAGCACGTAGTTTTCGAGATCGGCCGGCGGTTGTTTCAGCTGGTTGAGGAAATAGGTAGGAGGGACACTGGGATGGCGGAGGAAGGGGAGGGTGTATTTGCTGACGCGGTAGAACCAGTTGGGATGCGTCACCCATTCCACGTCGAAGTCCTGGCGGATGTCCACGACATTATTACCGCCGGACATGACGCCGGCGTTGTGCAGCTCATCGAAGATGACGCGGTTATAGATCCGGCGGATATGCGTCTTTTTTCCTGTCGCCGGGTGCAGATAGAAAAGCTGACGGCCTTCCTGGATGAGTTCGGTCAGGCATACCGGTGTTATGCCGAGATAGTCTTGTGTGCAATAAAAGTCGATCCTTGTTTTTTGCTGGTGGGGTTTGAGCTCGAGCAGGATCACCTGTTCGGGCGTGCAGTCGCCTACGATGACATCGTGCAGGAGATCCAGATAGGATTGGTGGTCATAGCCGTTGAGGAACTGGCTATAGTTTTCGGGTATATCGAAATGCCGCCGCAGTGTTTCGGGATAGTAGACCTGGAAGCCATAGAGGCTTGCGAAACCCTGCATCTCTATGAGTTGGGGTTGCCAGCCGCCGTTGCCGTCTTCGCACACGCCGAAATCGAATACCAGGAAGTGCGGGTGAGCATTTTCGTTGGGTACGCGATCGTTGTCGGGAATGGCGCGTTCGGTCCACTTCAAAAAGGCGGGATCGAGGATGACGTCGACGATGGACTCGCATGCCTCCAGTAGCCTGGCGGTGAAGGAGGCCGGGACGAAGACGGGTGTTTCGGCTATCCGGAATTCTATGGCGCCGGGATAGCGGCTATTGAGGTCGGCCAGGAATCGTTCGTAGCGTTGCCGGGTGAAGGCGGCGTTGAAGGCTTTCCGCAGTGCTGGGACCATATCGGCGTCTTTTCCCGAAAGTTACATTCTTTTAGGGAGAATGGAAGGGGCGGCGTTCAGCGCATAGTCGAGGAAATTGGGGATCACATGGGAGTAGGTCCAGAGTATCTTATCGGGATCGTTGAGCTGCTCGATCATGCTCTTCCATTTTTCTTCGCCGTGTTCGGCGATGACGGTATGCTTCCTGTCGTCTTGCTGCAGATAAATGCTCATGCCGGTGGGATCGGCCTCGGGGTGAAACTGGGTACCGACCATATAGTCTGAAAAGCGGATGGCCATGATGGCTCTTTCGAGCGGGACGTGCGGTCGCTCCTTTTCGATGGCGAGCAGTTGCGCGCCCATATGGGCGAGTCGGTCCTGATCAGGCTCGATGACCTGATAGCTGCGGCTGTCCACTGCGTAGAAGGGGTCGCGGAGCCCATTGAATATAGGTTCCGATCCGGCTCCTTCAAGCATGTGTACGGGGAATACGCCGAATGCGGTGGATTTGCGCGAGGTGACGCGGGCGATGCCGTAGTAACGGCATGCGAGTTGGAAGGAGTGGCAGATGAAGAGGATCTGTTTAGGGGCGGCTTCGCCGGGATCGTTGTTGAAGTTCTCTATTTTTTTAAGCCAATCCCAGTAGTGGGCCTCCCATTCGCCGCCTTCGCTATCGAGCGGACTGCCTGGCCCTCCGCTGGAGATATAGATATCGTAAGAGAGATCGGGGGTCTCGTGCCGGAGACGTACTTCAAATTCGTCGAATGTCAGGGCGAGGGAGTGGGTATGGGCGTATTCCGTGAGCAGCGCGCGGATACAGCGCATGCCCTGGTTGGGTTGTCCTTCATAGAGATCAAGAATGGCGATTTTGATCATGGGACAAAATTACGAATTCCATTCGATGATCTGGTAGAAGTCGTCCTTGAAGCTGTCTCCGATGGGGATGATCTTTTTACCGATATAGATCTCATTGCGGGCGATGGAATCGATATGGTTGAGCGAGACGATGAAGCTGCGGTGTACGCGGATGAATTCATCGGGGGGGAGCTTATACGAGAATGATTTGAGATTGCTGAGGGTCAGGATGGGTTCGGCCCTTCCCCTGACATAGATCTGCGTATAGTCCTTCATGCCTTCGCAGAACAGGATGTCTTCGAACCGGACCTTGATGATCTTGTATTCCGATTTGATGAAGACGAAGCGGTTATTGCGGTGGTGGAGATAGATGGTGGTGGAGAGATAGTCCCTGATCTTGTTCATCGTCGATAGAAAACGTTCGAAGGACAGCGGCCGGATCAGATAGCTGAATACGTCCGTTTCCGTCTCTTTATCTTCCTGCTCCTGTTTATCGGCGACGCAGATGACGATGGGGTAATAGCCCGATTCACGAAGTCGGAGCATGACGCGGTTGTCGAGGAGTCGGATGTCCCAGAAGATGATATCCGCGCGGTGCTGGATGACGAGGGAATAGACGTCTGCAGCCGACTCGCATTTACCGGAAAAGGAAAGGTTGGGAGTCTTGGCGATATAGTCCTTGAGCAGGGCGCTTTGCTTGTTATTATCTTCCACGACGATGCAGTTGAGTACTCCCATCATGGGGAAGCCTTTCATCTGCTGGTGGAGATCGAGCATAATTATTTAGTCAAATTTTCTGCCTTTGGTATACCAAATGGCGCCGAAGTTGAGAACAAACGTCAGGTTCATGTAGTTTTCGCGGATAATGTTATTCTGGGAGGTGCCTTTGATCCCGTATTGAAAGATGATCTGGTAGGACAGGGGGGATTTGAGCGAGTTGGCGCCGATGCCGATCGTAGCGCCCATGTCTCTGAGCTGTTTG
>DASYSV010000357.1:0-7069 GCA_036010185.1 Puia sp. | reverse complement strand
CAGAATCATGGATTCGGGGTCGACCCGGAGGCGGTGAAGAAAGCGAAGAATGTCGAGATCACGCATGTCAACCTGAACGATTCGTCGATAGAAGGGATAAGGCTGAAGGACCGGCCGGCTTTTTCCGTGCAGTATCATCCGGAATCTACTCCGGGTCCGCATGACAGCCGCTATCTGTTCGATGAATTCATCGAAATGATAAGAACATGCAAATAACCATCATCAACGGTCCGAATCTGAATCTGCTGGGGAGGCGTGAACCCGAGGTATACGGCAGCCAGACATTCGAGCAGTATTTTACGGAGCTGCAGCGGCAATTTCCGGAAGTCAGCTTCCGGTATTTCCAGAGCAATGTGGAGGGAGAGTTGATCGATGAATTGCAGCGGTCCGGTTTTTCATCCGACGGCATCATCCTGAATCCGGGCGGATATACGCATACTTCGGTGGCTATCGGGGATGCCATTGCGGCGATAAAGGCTCCGGTGGTCGAGGTGCATATCAGTAATGTACACGCGCGGGAGGAATTCCGGCGTCTCTCGCATGTGTCGGCTAAGGCGAAGGGGACGATCGCAGGTTTGGGATTGAAGGGATATGAGCTGGCGGTGCGGTATCTTTTGCGTGGGTGAGGCAAATCCGGGGCGATGGAGCCTGTCGACGATGGAGCTTGTTGACGATGGAGCCTGTCGACGATGGAGCGGGAGGCCAGTTATAAGAATACCTGCAGCATCAGCGTGAAACCCGTGTCCTGTTTCGGGTCGTCGATCTTCTTGATGATATGCAGCCCTCTGCGGCTCCAGACCTTAAAGACTTCTCCTTTTTTATGAAAGAGCATTTCATGCTCGAAAGTGGGTTGCAGGACGCCGCGGGCGACCCAGCCCAGATCGCCTTTGGTCGCGGCCTCCCCTCCCATGGAATAGGCTTCCGCCATCTGTCCGAAACTGGCGGCGCCGCTGCGTAGTTTTTCCAGGATCATGGTACCCAGGGAATCGGCGACGCGGTATCGGAATACCGATGTATCGATGAATATCTGTCCGACGTGATAGAACTGATTGGGGGCTTTGCTGAGCACCTGCACGAGGAAGCGGTTGTTGCGGGGGCCAAAGGGGCCGTACACCTTCTTTTCCTTTCCATAATAGGCAAGGCTATCGGCGAGGCCATCGAAATTATGGGTGCGGCTGACAACGATGGTATCGATCCGGAATCTTTTTTTGAGAACCTGTTTGGCATATAGGACCGGATTGGGCGATTTTTCGAGATCGGCCTTCATTTGCGCTATGGAGGGAGGGGTCTGGGCCCGAAGGCCTGCGGCGATCAGCAAAAGCAAACAGAATCCCATACATATTTTCATGTCAATCAGTTGAGTATGCAAATATAGGGCTCCCCCTGTCCGGGTATCATAAATTGGAACGATTTTCGTTAATTTTATTGACATGAAGCGTATGTATTCAGCAATGATCGTGGTCGGGTTCCTTTTGATCGGTTCCCGTGGCTATTCCCAGTGGAAGAGCTATATGCTTAGCCCCAATGGGGATACGTTGAATTGTGTAGACAAAAAGGACCATCGGCAGGGACGTTGGGTAAACCATGTCGATCAGCTGCGTGGGGAGGCGGGATATGATGAACAAGGCGTTTATGTCGACGGCCGGAAAGAAGGTCTCTGGAAGATCTTTAGTCTGCAGGGCGATCTGATCGGGGTGGAGACGTACAAATGGGGACTTAAAGACGGTGTCTGCCAGTATTTCGGAATGAATGGGTCATTGCTTCGGGAAGAAGGCTGGAAGGCGCTGAACCCGGACAAACTATATGATACCATCGCCGTGGAAGACCCGGATCATCCCGATCATTACAGTACGGTCATCATTAAAAACGAAGGGGCCGCTATCAAGAACGGAACCTGGAAATTCTATGATCCCATGACCGGGATGGTAGCGCGGACCGAGTCTTATACGCTGGGTAAACTGGAGGGGGGCAGCAATCCTTCCGCGACTGCCGCGGCACCTCCGAAGACGGTTTCCAAACCCAAAGAAGTGCTGGAATTTGAAAAAAAGGCTGGGAAAAAGAAGGTGAAGGTGCAGGATGGGAGTGCGTATTAGTTCGGTAGAATTGCCGAAATTTGGGTAAGTTCGGTAGAATTGCCGAATTTTGGGTTAGTTCGGTAGAATTGCCGAAATTTTGGTTAGTTCGGTAGAATTGCCGAAATTTTGGAAAGTTCGGTAAAAATACCGATCTTGGAACGGAATGAATATTTCCAAAGCCACTATTGCCGCCGTACTGACCGGCGATATCGTGAATTCCACCAAGCTTCTTTCCGAGCAGGAAGAAGTACTCTTCAGGCGGCTGAGACAAGACGTTCTGAAGGCATATCCACATGAAATTTATCGGGGAGACAGTTTCCAGGCGTTGGTAGAAAAACCGCAGGAGGCGCTTGCCGTGGCATTGGGTTGCCGGGCGCTTGCCATCCAGTTTTCAGAAACGGCGGTAATGGATTTCGATATGCGGATGAGTATCGGTATCGGAAAGGTGTCGTTACCCATCTCCGATCTGGGGACGGCGAAGGGGGACGCCTTTCTTCTATCCGGCCGGCTGTTCGATACGCTGAAGGAGACGGGGCGAAGGCTGATCATCGGCGCCGGCG
The DNA here is from genome assembly GCA_036010185.1 of Puia sp. GTDB lineage: Bacteria > Bacteroidota > Bacteroidia > Chitinophagales > Chitinophagaceae > Puia. The sequence goes on along the minus strand of DASYSV010000357.1, from coordinate 4,434 downwards.
ACCGGAAGGCGGATATCGGGTTCGAGATCATGAGCGACTACCTGGACAGCATATTTGGGAAAATGACCGCCAAACAGGCGGAGGTTATCGTCGAATTGCTGAATGGGAATGCGCAACAGCAGCTGTCCACGACATTGAACAAATCGAAGAGTACCATCTCCCAGCTGGCGGCTGACGGAGGATGGTCCGAGATAGACAGGCTCCTGCAACAATACAATGACTTAATCGCGCAATTATCATGATACCCGGATCCATTTGGCTGACGAAGCTGCTTTTATCACATTTATTGACGGATTTTGTCCTACAACCTTACGCATGGGTAGAGGAGCGCAACCGGAAACATTTTGCCTCCGGTAAACTTTATCTGCACGCGCTGCTGACGGCCGCTGTGGCAACTATTCTTATCGGCTGGCAATACTGGATGGTAGCGATCATCCTTCTCGTCACTCATTTTATCATCGATGGCTGGAAATCCTACCGGCCTCAAAGGGCGGAATATTTCCTGATCGATCAGCTGCTACATCTGCTGGTCATTGCGGGTTGCTGGATGCTGACCTTCCGGGATGGGGATGTTTTCGGCAGGATCGTGCGGTGGATGAATGCGGATACCCACAATTGGATCGTGCTGACCGGTTTCGTTTTTGTGACGAGTCCGGCGGGTATTCTGATCGGTCAGCTGACCGAGCGGTGGAGTCTCAGGATCGAGGACCCGGGGAACAGCCTGGTCAATGCGGGGAAATGGATCGGGATCGCTGAACGGGTCATTGTGCTGATACTGGTGTTGGTGAATCAATATTCGGCGATCGCATTGCTGGTGACGGCCAAGGGTATTATCCGATTTAGCGAGAAAGACCGGCAGGAGATAAAAACGGAGTATCTCGTGATCGGGACATTGTTGAGTATCGGTATTGCGATCGTTACGGGGATGGTGGTGAAAATGATGGTATAAAAAAAGCCCCCGGGGGGGGCTTTTTTATTTAGAAGGCTTTTTTGTCTTTACCCGTCATTTGCATCGGGTTGTTGGCCTGCGGTGCGGCGCGGAGGCCTTGTTGTTTGGCTTTGTAGATCTCGAATTTGCTTTCGGTCTGGACGACGGGCCAGCTGTTGTTGCTCTCGTCGATGTCGGCCGTTTCGCGGTTGGGGTCCAGCCGGATACTCGCGACTTCTTTGTCTTTCACGAATACCTTGGTGAGATGTGATTCGTCTTTCCGCCAGACCTGTGCGGGGATACGCTCGATCTCCTTTGTACCATCCTTATAAGTCCATTCGATGATGATGGGCATCACGAGGCCGCCTTTGTTGCTGAACTGCAGTTGATAGAATTGTTTGTGTTTCAGCATTTCTTTGGTACTGTCGTCGAGGGGCTCGTCGCTGAAATTGGGGACTTCCCTTCTTCCCATGAAGGTAGTTTTTGTCGTATAGGTGGAGGTATCGTAGGGTATCTGGCCGCGATTGTATTTGTAATAGAAATCGTGCAAGGAAGTGTCTTTTTCGTCGGCGAAGGCGATGTTCTTGTCATCGCGGTTGCGTTCTTTGGAAACGTCGGTGGGGAATCTGCCATCGGGCATGGGCTTGTCGATGTTTTTCACCAGCGTCGAATCTTTGTGGCGGGGAACATTGGTGAAGTCGGGCGTCAGGTGTTTGACGCTGTCGAGCGAGATGTCGACGGGTTCGATGCCATAGAACCAGCCACGCCAGAACCAATCGAGATTTTCGGCGCTGGCGTCATTCATGGTGCGGAAGAGGTCGGCCGGGGTCGGGTGTTTGAAGGCCCAGCGCCGTGCATATTCCTTGAAGGCATAATCGAAGAGCTCGCGTCCCATGACGGTCTCGCGCAGGATGTTGAGCGCGGTGGCGGGTTTCGAATAGGCGTTGGGGCCGAAATTGACGATATTCTCGGAATTGGTCATGATGGGTTCGAGCTGGTCCTTCGGCAGCTTCATATAATCCACGATGGCCCAGGCCGGACCCTTACCCCGAACGGGGAAATGGTTATCCCACAGCTCTTCGGTAAGGTATTCGACGAAGGAGTTGAGACCTTCGTCCATCCAGGTCCACTGACGCTCGTCGCTGTTGATGATCATCGGGAAGAAATTGTGACCTACCTCGTGGATGATGACGCCCAGCATCCCATATTTGGTGGCTTCGCTATAGCTGCCGTCCTTTTCGGTGCGGCCGAAGTTGAAGCAGATCATCGGGTATTCCATACCGTTGGAGGCCTCGACGCTTTGCGCGACCGGGTAGGGGAAGGGAATGGTGAAATGGGAATAAGTCTTGATGGTATGCGCGACCGCCTTGGTGCTGAAGCGGCGATAGAGATTGTAGGCTTCTTTTCCGTAGTAGCTCATGCACATTACCTTCTTGCCTTCCACGTAGGCAGGCATGGCGTCCATGACGAATTTGCGGGACGAACCCCAGGCGAAATCGCGGACATTGTCGGCTTTGAATATCCAGGTTTTTTTAGCCTTGCTCTTGCGGATCTCGGAGGCTTTGGCTTCGGCGAGGGTGACGATCTCGATGGGTTCCTTTGACGACTGGGCTTGCGTCCAGCGGGCGTATTGGGCGGGTGTCAGCACCTGCTGATAGTTCTGGCACTGGCCCGTGGCGCCGATGATGTGGTCGGCGGGGACGGTCATCTGCACCTTGAAATTGCCGAACGTCAGGGCAAATTCCCCACGACCGGTGAACTGGTTGTTCTGCCAACCCTGGAAATCGCTGTATACGCAAAGACGCGGATACCATTGGGTCATCGTAAACAGGTAGTTGCCGTCTTCGGGGAAAAATTCATAACCGCCGCGACCGCCTACTTTGAGGCGATCGGTGATCCGGTAGTTCCAGTCGATGTTGAAGATGAATTTCTGACCGGGTTTGAGGGATGTGGGAAGCTCGACCCGCATCATGGTCTTGTTGATCATATAATGGAGCGGCTTACCCAGCGCATCCGTCATCTTCAGGATATGGTCTCCGAAATCGTTGGGTTCCGAAGCCATGGCCAGGCGGTCGAGTTGCTGGTCGCTGACCACCGGTTGCATCCTGCCGCCGTCCTGGTAGTCGGCGTTGTTCTTCGAGCTGTGCTGGTTTTCGTCCAGCTGCAGCCAGAGATACGTAAGCTCGTTGGGGGAATTGTTGAAATACGTGATGGTCTCGGACCCGGTGAGGAGCAGCTTGTCCTCGTCGAGGTTGGCCTTGATGTCGTAGTCGCATCGCTGCTGCCAGTATTTCGGGCCGGGGGCTCCGCTGGCCGTCCGGTATTCGTTGGGTGTGGGAAGGATGGTCCCCAGCGCTTCGAACTTATTCCCGTGGTTGGAGTTGGGGTTGTTTTTGACGTCCTGCGCCAGGAGTGATGTTGTGATCAGGCAACTGAGCAGAATAAGCAGTCGTGTCTTCATGTGTGTATATTTAGAAAAAAGAATCTAATTAAGAATGGGGCCAGCGATCGAATGCCATTTTCACGGATGCCACCAGTACGAGCGTGGAGACACCCCAAACCCACCAGGTCCGGCGAATCTTCATCAGCTGTACGAAAATAAAGGAAATTGCCAGGATGATGGCAACTACCAGGAGCTGGCCGGCCTCGACGCCGAGATTAAAGGCCAGCAGGGGTACGAGCACGTGATCTCCGCCGATGAGGCTCAGCAGTGAGTTGGCGAATGCCAGACCATGGATGAGCCCGAAGAAAAGCGCGAAAAAATAGATCAGCGGTAGTTTTGAAGGGTGTTCGAATTGAGCGGGCCGTTGCAGCAGGTTGTTCACCGCAGTCGCTACGATGGTCAACGGTATCAGAAATTCGATCCAGCGGGTAGCGAAATGGACCAGGCCAAGGGCGCAAAGGGTCAGGGATGTGGAGTGTCCTATGGTGAAGGCGGTCACCAGGACCACCACCTTTTTCCAGTCTTTGATCAGGTAGCGGAGACACAGGGCAGCCACGAAAAGGATGTGGTCCATCGCCTCCCACGTCAGGATATGGTGGGTCCCGATCCCGAAATAGAGCTGGAAGTCCTGCATATTTGTAAAATTATTCAGACTTTCGTAGTAGCGAAATAAACTTTTTAAATGGCAGGATACTTGTTTAAGTGGTTGAGTGTGGCGGCCTTAAGCCTTGGGATGGCGAAGCCGCATCCGTTGTATATCAGCGTCACCGAGATCAGTCAGAACCCCAAAGACAAGATATTGGAGATCAGCTGTAAGGTCTTTACGAATGATTTCGAGGCGGTGTTGGAAAAGATGTCGGGGACGCGGGTCGATCTTTCGGCCGCCCCGGACAAGGTCGCGGCCAGCAGGCTGATCGAGCAATATGTGGAGAAATATCTGCAGCTGAAGGTCGACGGGAAGGCCGTCGCGTTGCATTTTGTGGGCAGCGAGAACGAAAATGACGGTACGTGGAGCTATTTCCAGGTGAATGATGTGGCGGCGGTGCGGCGGATCGATGTGGTG